>PEXW01000056.1 GCA_002774575.1 Candidatus Kerfeldbacteria bacterium CG08_land_8_20_14_0_20_43_14 | reverse complement strand
TTGGGGGTCTTGACAAAACTGTTGTAGCACAACCGTCTAGTTATCCATTTAAACCCTCCAAAAAGTTGCCAATGTTCAGTTTTAATTAATCCCATTCTGACTCTTTTCCAGATGCTTGTCAAAAATTTTTGCGCAAAAATAGGCCCTCAATTCCTTGAGGGCCGAATGATAGGGCGGGGAAACTTGGTCTATGGTGTCAGCGTATGTTTTCCAGAAATAAGCAAGGAAATCTGGATCAGACGGTCTTTCCCCAGTGTTTCTTGAGAACCACCTAAAGAAACACAAACCGTCAGTCTTGCTTATAGTATGAGTGTGTTTTTAAGTAATGTCAAAATAAAAAAGGCCTGCCCACAGATGAGGAGGGCAGGCGGATAAAGGGCTTCGCTTTACCAGTTAGTAAAGCTAGCTTTTTAAAGGTGCGGACAAGGAGAGTATCGGCTGCTCTCCAAACATATTTTATCATATTTTTAACGCGTTCAAAAGGCAATTTGCCCGCTTATTTTTTCTGAAGTAAGCTTATTAATATACCTATGAATCCGAAAAAAATTCCTAAACTAAAAGTTTTTCCCCGGGGTTTAAACATCTGCTATTTTGGCAAAGGCAAAGGCAAAACCACTGCTGCGGTTGGTTTGGCAGTCAGAGCTGCTGGGTATGGCTTAAAGGTTTTATTTTTTCAGTTTTTCAAAAGTCCAGACTGGCCTTCTGGCGAAAGGCTAGCTTTGGAAAGGCTGGGCGTAAAAGTGGAAATTCATGGAAAAGGTTTTGTGGGAATTTGGGGCGATAAAAAATTCTTTGCCGAGCATAAGAAATCCGCCCTGGAAGCTTTTGGCTTGGTCAAAAGATTATTAGCTTCTGGCAAATTTCAAGTGGTAATTCTTGATGAAATAATTTCCTGTCTGGAAGTCGGATTGCTTTCGGAAAAATCAGTCGGGGATTTATTAAAGCAAAAAACCAAATCTCCGAAAATGAAAAAAATCCATTTGGTTATGACCGGGCATAAAAAGTATCCCGCTATTGCCAGGTATTGCGATCTGATTACGGAAATGAAAATGGTCAAGCATCCGTTTTATAAAGGTTTTCTTGCGGTGAAGGGGATCGACTATTAGAATTCGTGAGGGAAAACCTTGTGCGGTTTTCCCTTCCCGTGCCTCCCTTTCCCTTTCGGAGTCGCTTCGTCAGTCGTCAGACAAGCCAAGCTTGATCTTCCTCCTTCCTTGCGACGGGGATTTTATTTCCCCCTCCTCCTTCGTAATGGAGGGGGAAAGGGGGAGGTCACAGGGTCGGAATTACAGAAATAAGAAAAGCTGTTTTGAATTGACAGTATTTTATATGTTAGGTAGGATTTTTTTGATAGTGTAAAAGCAAAATCATCAAATTTAGAAGGCATATTGATGAAAGTAAAGATCCTTAAAAAAGCGCACTTTGCGCTTGGTTGCGTGGCAGGGATAACCCTCCTCTTTTTGCGGATCAGATTTTAGTCCGCTACTGTTTTAGGATCGGTATCGAGTTTTTGCCAATCACATATCGCCACCTCGCCAGGATTGACTTTCCGTATTTTCTTTATGTGCTTTCTACTTGTCATATCCATGGGCCCGCGTTTTAAGAATGACATTGATTGGTAAATTTCCCGTTTTTTATGTGCAGTGTGGGGAGAGATTCAACTCTTCCCACTTTTTTGTATAGTAAAAAGCGCCGTCGGCTGTGACAGCGCTTTTGTGAGCGATTTTAGTTTACTTGCGGGACGCCTTGAGTAAGGCGTCAAAGTATGGATTTGATGATGTCTTGGCGATGTCTTGGGCAAATTTTTCGTAGATCCATTTCATATCAATGGCCAGGACAAGGACAAGCGCCTCATCGGCTAGTTCCGGCAATCCGGAGAAGGCAAGGTATCCATAACAGGTCTCGTCATTGAGTTCTATACTTGAGCCATCCAAGAAGCGACCCAGGAGAATTCCTCCGCCGTATATGCCACTTTCTTCATTACGCAGCAAGAATGAGCTCATAACTGGGTTGTTCACTTCATCATCGTGAAGCGCTTCATTTAGTGAATAGCACTTTTTAAAAGCAACTCCACAGTATTTATCTGGATCGTTATCAGGCACCTCTCCAATTGCCAGTGCCGTCTGCCAGCGATTATATTCGCCTGCAAGAGCAAGTAGGCCGCCCTCTCGATCCTTCCTGTCGTACTCTGGGAGTTGACAAAGGATATTGAGAATTTCTGCAGCTCGATTGGCAACTTCTGATATGTCTTTCCCTAAGTGTTGTTGCTTGAATGGCGCCCACTTCGCAGTTTTTAAGGTTTCCATTCTTTCTCCTTTTACAAGATTTTGGTGTTAATTTTCAAGTTAACTTAGTAAATTTGCGGGGTTTGTCAAGGCATGCTATCTTACTACTACTTAACAATTTAACCAGGCAATCTGGTGAGAATCCAGAACGGTCCCGCCACGGTATCTTTGAACCACATTGGTTCAGGGTAGTCCGACGCCTTTCCCGCTTTCAGCGGGATAAAGACAAATCCTTCGGGAAAGGTCGAATAGGATATTTTTATCTTGCGGCTAACCTGATGTCGCAAGTTTTTTTATTAACCAATCATTTTTTATGAAAATTAGCTTTAAAGTCAAAATTTTCGGTTTGTTATTCGCGTTTTTGTTGATTTTGACCGCCTGCGCAAAAAATTCAAATACAAATTCAAACCAAAATACCAATAATACCAATGTTGCCGCGATAAATTCCAATGCCAATACCAATTCAACGCTGACTTATTCATATCCAGGGCAAGACGGCAAAACCGCCATGGAATTGCTAAAGGCAAAATTTACAGGCATTACCACTACCAAGTCTGGCAATGCTGAATTCGTAAAGGGTATTAACGGTTTGGAAGCCGGGGCCAAACAGTACTGGGGTTTTTATGTTAACGGCAAGGCTGCTTCAGTCGGCGCCAGCGATTATCAAACCAAAGCCACTGACACTATTGAGTGGAAATTAATTTCTTATTAACTTTATGCAGATAAAAAAATATCTATCCGCCAAGAATATCGTGGCGATCATACTGATTGCTTTTGCCGTAGTGGCCAGGTTTCTGCCTCACCCAATGAATTTTGCTCCAATTGCTGCAGTGGCCATGTTCAGCGGCGTATATTTAAGTAAAAAAGCCTCTATTATCGTGCCAGTGGTCGCCATGATGTTTTCGGATATTTTTTTGGGACTGCATAATTTAATTTTTTTCACCTGGGGCTGCATGATTTTGTCCGGTTTGATCGGCTGGTGGGTAAAAAAGCATAAAAATACTTTGACGATTATCAGCGGTTCACTGGCCGGCTCGATTATTTTTTTCCTGGTAACCAACACGGCAGTCTGGGCGGTGAACATGGGAGATTTTTATGCCAGGAATTTTTCCGGACTCATGCAGTCTTACAGCCTGGGCCTGCCCTTTTTCAGAAACACGGTTTTGGGCGATTTATTTTATACCGCGGTCTTTTTTGGGACTTTTGAAATAGTTCTGGCCTGGGAGAGAAAAAGGCGAAAATTTCAAGTTTTAGGCTAATTGCCTGATTAGGCATTTAGGGGTAAAATAGCGGCCATGCGAAGCTATTATCGTTACTCATCAGGCTCCAGAGGCGCTTTGGGGCGTGGTTCAGGCCATGGGCCGCATAAGAACCGCTTAACCATTGCAATTGCTGTAATTGCCGTGATTGCGCTGTTTTTTGTGTATTTGAAAACCGGCAAAAAGGTTAATAACGATAATTCGGACATCGCCAACTTAAATGTTTCGGTCGGTAATGTTTCTTTTAAGCCGGCCAGCCTGACCACGGCAGATTGCAATGGGGTAATCAGCGTGGCTGACACCACGGAAAAAGTTGTGGCTCTGACTTATGATCTCGGTACCTTGCCAGGCGATTTGGAAAAAACTATTCCAGCGGCTAAGGCCGCGAATGTGCCAGCCACTTTTTTCGTAACCGGCAAAATAATTGAAACCAGCAAAGCTTCAGTTGAGAGCATTCACGCGGCTGGTTTTCCCATCTATAATCACAGTTATGACAATTTGCGTTTTACCACACTGACGGATAAGGAAATCCAAGCGCAATTGCAGGCCACGGATGATTTGATAAAAACCATAACCAATGTTTCTTCCAAACCTTATGCCAGGCTGCCGTTTGGGGAAAGCAGCGCACAGGTGGTTGAGGTTATGCGCCAAGCTGGCTATTGTCCGCTTACCTGGACTGTGGATGGTTTGGATATTTCTTCTTCCGCGACTTTGGATTCTGTCAGTAACCGGATAAATACTTACATTAAACCCGGCGGGATTATTTTATTGCACGCGGCCAGTGATTTAGCCGCCACTGCCACGCCCAGAATCGTTTCAGAATTGCAAGCCAAAGGCTATCGCTTTGTCTCCTTGGAAGAGCTTTTTCAGATTGCCAAGCCTGAAAATTCCGGGAATAATTCCAATTCTTCAAGCAATCTGGATAGCAACGCGAATAACAACATAAACAGTAATTCTAACAAATCCCAAGCTGAAAAAAATCAAATTTTACCGGCTTAAAGTTATTTTTCAGCAAGATATGCTATAATTGTTAACGAAATTTTTTGATTGTTATTTTGTATTAATAAAAAGATTACTTATGAATATTTCCACCCAACCGCCAAAATCAAACCCCAGCCCAGACCCCCAGCGCCGGGTAAATTTTCGCACCCTGGTCGTGGCCGTGCTTTTGAGTTTGGTTTTAGGGACTGTTGGCGGCTTTGTCGGCGGTTTACTGGTATCAGGGAATTTCAGCAAATGGTTTTCTTCAGCCACTACGGCCTCTACTGCTAATGTTTCCACCGTGTCAGTCAAAGAGGAGTCTCAAACCACGGATGTGGTCAAGCAAGTTCAACCTTCTGTGGTGAGCATTATTATCAGTAAAGACTTAAGCAAAATTTATAATCAAAGCGGGCCATATAGTTTCTTTTTTGGCCCCCAAAGCAGTTCGCCTTCCCAGGGTTTGCAGCAAGTTGGCGGAGGTTCTGGTTTTATTCTCACCGCTGACGGTTATATTATGACCAACAAGCATGTGGTTAGTGATACACAGGCTGAATATTCCGTAGTTACCAATGATGGCAAGACTTATAAAGCCAAAGTCGTGGCAACCGATCCGGTAAATGATTTGGCCATTGTTAAAATTGAGGTCAGCGGTTTGACCCCAGTGGTTTTCGGCAATTCAAATACTTTGCAAATCGGTCAGACGGTTATTGCCATTGGGAATGCTTTGGGACAATATCAAAACACTGTAACCAAAGGCATTGTTTCCGGCTTGGCCAGGGATGTGACCGCGGGCGATGGCAGCTCCAGCGAAACCTTGATTGATGTTATCCAAACTGACGCGGCCATAAATCCCGGCAATTCTGGCGGGCCCTTAGTCAATCTGGAAGGCCAGGTCATCGGCGTGAATACTGCGGTCAGCCAGGAAGGCCAATTAATCGGTTTTGCCATTCCCGGCAACCAAGCCCAGCAAGTTTTTGAAAGCGTGCAAAAAACCGGTAAAATCGTCAGACCCTTTTTGGGCATTAGGTACATACAAATAACCACTGAAGTTCAAACTCAAGACAAGCTGCCGGTAAATTACGGCGTTTTAATCCAAAGCGGCACCAGCCAAAATGAACCGGCGGTTGTTTCCGGCAGTCCGGCGGATAAGGCTGGCCTGAAAGCCAATGATATTATTTTAGAGATTGATGGCGTCAAGCTGGATTCCAGTCATAGCTTAGCCACTGAAATTCAAAAAAATTCGCCAGGCGACAAGGTTGCTTTAAAAGTTTTAAGTGGCGGCAAAGAAAAAACCGTAACCGCAACTTTGCAAGAATATAAACAATAAATAAAATAACCCCGGAAATAAAAATCCGGGGTTTTGAAAGAAATCAATAGCGTTCCATTAGATGCTCGATTTCCCATTCACTGACATGGGTACGGTAATCTTCCCATTCAGTTCGTTTGTTGTTTAAAAGAGCAGTAAAAATATGCGGGCCCAGGGCTTGCTTAAGAAAGTGGCTGTTTTCAGCAAACTCGATTGCCTCTTTTAATGAACCAGGGAGTATTTTAATGTGGTTTCTTCTGCGATTGCCAGGTGACATTTCAAAAATGTTTTCTTCAATAGGCTTGTCCGGGCGCATTTTTTGGTTGATGCCCTCCAGACCCGCAGACAGCATTACGGCAAAAGCCAGGTAGGGGTTGCAAGCAGGATCTGGGTTGCGAAGTTCAATACGAGTGGATTCTTCTTTGCCCTGGCGATATCCTGGAACCCGGATTAAGGACGAACGGTTGCGGCTGCCAACAGAAATATAACATGGCGCTTCATAACCAGGGACAATTCGTTTGTAGGAATTTACTGTTTGGTTGGTGACCAGGCAGAATTCCTGGACGAATCGCATTAAGCCGCCAATAAAGTATTGGGCAATTCTCGAAAGGTTATAGTTTCCAGTAGGACTGAAGAAGGCGTTGCGGTCTCCTTTAAAAAGCGACATGTGAGTGTGCATACCAGAGCCATTTTCACCAAAGATAGGTTTGGGCAGAAAAGTCGCATATAAACCGTATTTTTCCGCAACTCTCTTGGTTACCCAGCGGATAAGCATGACCTGGTCGGCCATGGTTAAGACATCTCGGTATTTAACATCAATTTCAAACTGGCTGGGCGCGACTTCGTGGTGAGCGCATTCCCCGCGAATGCCGATTTGTGTCAGCACATCAACGATTTCCCCCAGGATTTTGCCGGGACCTTCGCAGCTGGCGTCAAAGTAGCCTTGCCGGTCAAGCGGGAAGGGCGAATCTTTGTCTTTAAAGATGAAAAATTCAATTTCTGGACCGACATTAAAAGTGTAGCCCAACCGCCGAGCCTTTTTAAGGGCTCTTTTCAGGCATTGCCGCGGATCACCCGGAAAGGGCCTGCCATCGGTGGTTCGGATATTACAGAAAAAAATGCCAACCGGCTGGTTGATCCCGGATACGGAAGCCGGGAGGACTCTGAAGGATCCCAAACTAGGAAACGCCATTAAGTCAGATTCTTCCAGGCGGACAAAGCCTTCAATTGATGAACCGTCAAAGCCTTGGCCAGATTCCAATACATCAATAATTTCCGCGGCGTCAATGCCCATTTCCTTTATGTCGCCGATGACATTGGAGAAAATCAGCCGAAAATGCTTAATGCCAGACATCTGTTGCCGTAATTTTTCAGGCAGAACAAAGTGTTTTTTCACCTGTCACCCCTTTTGGTTTATGGTTTATAGTTTAGTTATTTTCGAATTTTTAAAAATACAATTTTCCTTTCGTCTCCTGAATAAGGTTTTTGCGAAAGAGGTTTTATTTTTGAGATTTTTGCCTTTTAGCTGATTGACACCAGTTTAGCAAATTGCCAGGCTGGGTCAAATAATCTCAAAAACTTGGCTTTTTTCGCCAATTTCGGCTAAACTTCAGTCATGCCCCCAGCCCTTAATCAAATTCAAGACCTCCAGGCGAAGCTAGATTCGACTTGGAGGTTACTTTGACCTAGAACAAAGAAAACAAAAATTGATGGAACTTGATGACCGAATGAGCCAGCCGGATTTTTGGTCAGATACTAAAAAAGCCAAAGCAGTCAGTCAGCAAGCCGAAGAAATGCGAAATGAAATAAAAGCTTGGACGGATTTGCGCAAATATCTGGAAGACCTTTCGCAATTCGCTCAAGAGGCAAAAGCCGAAGCGGATTTGCAGGCCGAGATTGAAAAAAAATATTTGGAATTAAAACAGCGATTTGAGAAATTGGAATTTCAGGTTTTGTTGTCGGATAAATACGATGAAAAAAATGCTATTTTCGCTGTCCATGCCGGTACTGGCGGAGTGGATGCCCAGGATTGGGCGGAAATGTTACTAAGAATGTTTTTGCGTTATTGCGAAAAAAAAGCCTGGTCAGTAAAAGTGGTTGACGAAACCCGCGGCCAGGAAGCTGGAGTGAAAAGCGCGACGGTGATTGTGCAAGGCCGTTATGTTTATGGCTATTTAAAATCTGAAGCAGGCGTTCATCGTTTGGTCAGAATTTCGCCTTATGACGCGGAAAAAATGCGCCATACTTCTTTTGCTTTGGTGGAAGTTCTGCCTGAATTTGACGAAGTGGAAGAAGCTCCGATTGACGAAAAAGATTTGCGCATTGACACCTTCTTATCGTCCGGCCATGGCGGTCAGAGCGTGCAAACCACATATTCGGCAGTAAGAATTGTCCATCTGCCCACCAATATCGTGGTAACTTGTCAGAATGAAAGGTCGCAAAAGCAAAACAAGGAAACCGCCATGAAAATTTTGCGCGCCAAGCTTCACCAAATTTCCTTCAACAAGTTGCAAGCTGAAAAACAGGAATTGCGCGGGGCTTACAGCGAAGCGGCCTGGGGCAACCAAATCCGCAGTTATGTTTTGCAGCCTTATAAGTTAGTCAAAGATCATCGCACTGAAGTCGAAAGCCACCAGCCAGATGAAGTATTGAACGGTAATCTGGATAAATTTGTGGAAGGGTATTTGCGCTGGTCAACCGGTAAAAGCAAATAGTTTTTTGACCAACGGCTTATTATGGAGTAAGGTGTTTTAATGTAAACAAAAATACGAAAATTCTTTGAAAACATAAAGAAAGGCAGGAAAACCAATGTGTGGAATTGTTGGTTATGTTGGTGACGAATATGCAGTGCCTATTGTGCTTGAGGGTGTTGAGAAGCAGGAGTACAGAGGCTATGACTCTTGGGGTATTGGAGCTAATACTGAAGGGGGCATAATAATTGTTAAACATAAAAAGCCCGATGATCAGGAGTTTGATTGGTTTGTTGAACGGGTAATGCGCGTTGATTTTTGTAGTTCCCGTAATGCAATTGGCCATAATCGTTGGGCAACGAATGGCGAGCCGAGCGACATTAATGCTCATCCTCAAACAGACTGCACCAGAAAAATCGCCCTAGTTCACAATGGAACCATTGAAAATTATCGGGAGCTCAAGGATTTTTTATTGGCTCGGGGCCACATAATTAAATCCGAAACCGATTCAGAATTGATCGCGCACTTAATAGAAGATATGCAGAAGCAGAATGGTGGTAACATAAGGTCGGCCATAATCAAAGCAGTCAATCAACTCCAGGGTGCTTTCTCCCTGCTTATTATGCATGCCGATCATCCGACACTTCAAGTTGCGGTCAAAAAGGGCAGTCCTTTGGTCTACGCCGAAGTTAAGCCTAGCTGCTTTATGGTCGCATCATCGCCATTGCCGATTATTAAATACGCTCGTAATGGTAAAGACATTGAAGACGGACAAATCGTTTTCATAGAAAACGGTAAGGCCGAAGAGTTGTCCTTTGCTGATGAAAAAATCAAGATCAATCCCATCATCTTTGAAGGCACGGAAGAAGAATTGAAACACGAAGGCTTTCCTCATTTCATGCTGAAAGAAATTTATGAGCAGCCTTGCAAACTTGGAGAAACTATTGCTGGCCGGGTTTTTACCCACGAGCCGTTTATACGGTTAGGCGGAGTTGAACCGGTATTGCCTCAATTGCTTGCTTGTGATCAATTTTTTTTCATCGGTTCAGGTACTTCTTACCGAGCTGCAATGCTCGGCGCGTGGATGTTTAAGAACTATTTAAATGTCAGAGCTCAGGCAGTTCAAGCTTCAGAAGTTGGCTCTCACAATATTTTAGCGGGCTGTCAACCGGATAAGACAGTAGCCTTTGTAATTTCCCAATCTGGAGAAACTCGTGATTTACAACTGGCGATTGAAGAAATTCAGGCCAAAGGCGTTATGTGCCTGGGGATTGTCAATGTGGTTGGCTCAAAAATAGCCCGAATGACCAAGGCCGGGACATACTTAAGAGTCGGGCCGGAAATTGGCGTAGCTTCAACCAAAGCTTTCACAGCAATGGTTTTATCCGAAGCAATGCTGACTTTGCTTTTGGGCAGGCATAAAAACATGACCCGCGATGAGTGCATAACTTTTGCCAATCAGATTTTGGCCGTACCTGGCTGCCTGGAATTAATTTTTCAGCAAGCAGATGAAATTCAAACTCTGGCCAAGAGTATGGTTGACCAATCGGCACTAATGCTGTTGGGGCGCGGATACCATTACGCAACGATTTTGGAAGGGGCTTTAAAAATGACCGAAGTGGCTTATATTGCCGCGGTACCGGAATTAGCCGGGGAAATGAAGCACGGGCCGATAGCTTTAATCAAACCGAAATTCCCCGTAATTGTGGTTGCTGCCAAAGACGGTCTGCGTGGAGCCGTAATTCAAAACATTATGGAAATTCAAGCCAGGGGAGCTTTCGTTATTGGTATTTGTACTAATGGCGATGAAGAAATGCAGAAACTGGTCGATAAATCAATAATTATTCCGGATTTACCATCTCACTTGGCTACGATTCCCGCCGCCGTGGTTTTTCAGCTCCTGGCTTATTATCTTGGTGTTGAACGCGGTTATAATGTGGATAAACCCCGAAATTTAGCCAAAGCAGTCACTGTGGGTTAAGCACCTTTAAAAGCCCCATTCGTTTAAATGGGGCTTTACTTTTTTCAAAAAATAAAATATCCTAGTTATGACAAGCGGACGAGCAGGTTATGACTCCTTCTCGCTGGCTTTTTATTACAACTTTTTCAATTTGTGCCGGAATAAGCCTGGTTTATCCGGGTGTTTCAATGTGGCTAAAATTTTTTTGGACTGGGCTGGCGGTTTTACTTATTTATTTCTGGCAGGCTGGCATAAAAGGGCTTTTGTTTATTTTAATACTTTTAAGTTTGAGTATATTTAAAACCCAGACTTTTTTGGATTGCAAACCTTTACTGGCAAGCAACTATTTAATAGCTGGAAAGGTCGACAATATTTTAGATGAAAATTTTAATCGGCAAAATTTTATAATTAAAACTCAAAGTCAGAATATATTAGTGTCAATCGCTAATCAAACAATTAAGATAGGGGATAGACTGGAAATTTTTTGTAAGCAGATTGCTGTGCCGAAATTATCTGCAAGTAAGATCCGGCAATATCGAATTTCCGGCGAATGCCTGCAGCCAGAAATTAAAAAAATAATCACCGGCAAAATCAATCTAAAAAAATTTTTTTACCAGGCTGGCCAGGCCTTTTCCGGAAGTTTACAAAAACTCTTGCCGCTTCGAGAGGCCAGCCTAGCCGCGGGTATGACCACGGGCGACACTTCAAATTTTTCAAAAATTGATCTTGATAACTTTAGAAAAGTCGGTTTAAGTCATATTATCGCCGTTTCCGGCTCAAACCTTTCCATAATTTTGGTTTTTGTCACTTTCATTTTTCAAAAGTACTTTTCCAAAACCTTAAGGATTTTTTTAATTTCCGCGCTGATTTTTGCCTTTGTGATTTTAACCGGCGGCGAAGCTTCAATCTTACGCGCCGCAATCATGGCCATATTGGTTTTAATAATTCAAAGGTTGGGCAGGCTGGCTTCGGGTATTAACCTATTGTTTGCCGCGGGCATAATTTTATTGATTTTCAATCCCAGCCTGCTTTATGACAGCAAAGGTTTTCAGCTTTCTTTTGGCGCGACTTTTGGCTTAATTGCCTTTAGCCAGATTTTGGAAAATCAGCTAAATTTCCTGCCTAAAATTTTAAAATCAGTTTTAGCCGCGACCCTGGGCGCCACCTTCGGCACCTTGGCAATATCCTTAATTAATTTTCAGCAAATTTCCATTATTGGTCCTTTGGTGAATGTAGTAGTTGTGCCATTGGTACCTTGGATTATGGGCTTAGCGATTTTTGTCGGCCTGGTCAATTTCATTTTTGCGCCGTTAGCTCAATTTATCGGGCTAAGCACCTGGGCTTTATTAAGGTTTGTTGAGTTGGCCTCGGATTTTGCCGCGCGGCTGCCAGGTGCCAACCTGATTTTGCCAAGCTGGCTGGCAATTTTATTAAGCTTGTTTTGCCTTGTAATTTTGAGTCTAATTTTTAAAAAGCATGTCAAAATCTTTTTTGATTAAACGAAAAGCTATCATCATTTGTCTGGTGATTTTTTTCACCAGTCTTGGTATTGGCTATTGGCAAAGTTTGGAGCCAAAAGAGTTGCGAGTTTGGTTTGCGGATGTGGGCCAGGGCGATGGCATAATTATTCGCACGCCCAATCATGCCAATATCATTATCGATGGCGGGCCCAACGCGGATTTTATCAAAACCGTGGACAAAAAATTACCTTTAACCGATCAAAGCATTGATTTAATGGTAATTTCGCATCCCGACGCGGATCACATTACCGGTTTAGTTGGCTTGCTAAAAGTTAATCGGGTTAAACAAATTTTAATAACTGGGGCTGTGGGGACTTCCAATACTTTTAAAAGCTTAAGCAGTTTAATTATTGAAAACCATATTCCAGTCATCAAAGCCGCGGCTGGCCAGGAATTGGATTTTGGAGAAGTGCGCGCTAAAGTTTTATGGCCGCCGAAAAATTATCAATTCAGTTCCAAAGACCTAAACCAGAGCTCGATAGTTTTGGAAATTTCTTACGGCCAGGAGGATTTTTTGTTCACTGGCGACGCGCCTGAAGATGTGGAAGCCAGTTTGATTAAAGCCAAGGCGTTGGGTGAAGTTGAGGTTTTGAAAGTTTCTCATCATGGCAGCAAATCAGCCAGCAGTGAGAATTTTTTGAAAGTTACCAAACCTCAATATTCCATACTTTCAGTAGGTTTGAATAATAAATA
>PEXW01000035.1 GCA_002774575.1 Candidatus Kerfeldbacteria bacterium CG08_land_8_20_14_0_20_43_14 | reverse complement strand
GGTGCGGGGTTGACAGTTTAGCTATATTGCATTAAGTTATTCTGAAAAGAAAAAAAGTATTTTACCAATAGAAAGCGGGGATATGTATGGACGGTTTTGATAGGATTTGCAGGGACGAACAGAAACGATTTAATGTCTGGGAAAAAGATTCAAAGTTCGGCATTATTGGCAGGAGGCTGCCAAATATCAACATTGTTGTAATAACTCGGGCTCTGGAATCCAGGCTCATTGGCGGGCTGGCTGTTCCTTTTAAGTCTTTGAAATATGTCTATTACCCGGACATTTATTTTTTACTCCGTGCCTTGAAGTACGGGGACAAATATTATTTACAGGAAGACACTGGGGAGATTTTCCGACTGGAAAAAGTGTTGGCATTTGCTTATGATTTGAATGGGGTTTTGCTTAATCTAAGGAAGGGCAACGCTGATGAATTAGTGGGTCAGATAATTGAACTGGTTGGCCAGGCAATTACTGAAACCAATCCAGACTCCCTGAACGATTTAAAGAAGGAGATTTTGAAACAGCTGACAGCCATTGGCAATATTGAAGACAGTAAACACAGGATTAATAACGGCGCTTTACTGGCAAGACTTGTGGCAATTATATTGCTGGCCATGCAAAGGGAAGCTGATGTAATCGACATTAGTGCGGTTTGGGGGTTGAGACGACGGGTGATTTCCACCTATATAGACCTTTTGGAATTTCAGGTCAAAAACGCCGCGAATTATCTGGAGCAGATTTTGCATGACTGGCAGGTGGTGCAGACAATGCGACGGATGCGCGTCGCCGACCAGTTGCGGGTTTATGCCGAAGTTTTCAGCACTATAGACATTCAGCCGTTTTCAGCCACTTTTTACTATTCAGCAGACGAATTCAGGCGGGCAGCAGAGTGCCTGGAAGGCAACAGAATTGAGGAGGCGGAAAAATTATTGCAGACTGCTTATGCCAGTTTCAAGCTTCGCAAAATCCGGGTTGATCTAGAACGAATATTATTTGAGGTCAGCCGCAAAAAACAGTTTCCCAAAAACAGCTTTGACTTGGTCGGCAGCACGGAAAAATTACGCATTGCTATGGCGGAAATGAATGATCTGGATACAACAAGTATGCGCGATTTTAACGTAAGCTTCATGACAACCAACCTTCGGGGCGTTATTGATCGACTGGGAAAAGGCAATTTTCATGACGCGCATTTGATTTTCGAGTTTTTGATCCAGAAAATCTAGGCGCACCTTGGCACATTAACGCGGCACGTCTCAATGTTTGGCATTACCCACCCACTTCGAGTTCGTCGAGGTGAAGTCGGGCGTGGCAGGCGGGAAATCCAATTGGCTCGATAATTTTCTTTAAAAAGGCAGATCGTTTGGTCTGCCTTTTTCTTGTATTTTTACGGAAAAAATCGTAAGCTAAATGCATTATGAACGAGAGTCCAAAAATGGAAAAACTGGTTTCTTTTTGCAAACAACGCGGTTTTATTTTTCCCTCGGCGGAAAAATACGGCGGACTGCAGGGTTTTTGGGATTTTGGACCTTTGGGCGTGGAATTGAAAAACAACATAAAGAAAGCCTGGTGGAAAAGGTTTGTGCAGGAGAGAGGTGATATTGTCGGTTTGGATTCAGCGATTATTACCAATCCAACGGTTTGGGAAAAAAGCGGACATGTGGAAGGTTTTTCAGACAAACTAGTTGAGTGCAAAAAATGTCATCATCGCTTTAAAGCCGATGATTTGGCCAAAATGGAGAAATGTCCGGATTGTGAAGGTGAATTAACGAATGAAAAGAGTTTTAATACCATGTTTAAGACTTTTGTCGGGCCAGTGGAAGATTCAACCTCGACCGCGTATCTTCGGCCAGAAACAGCCCAAAACATTTTTATCAATTTTGATAATGTCAGACAAGCCATGCGCTTGAAAGTACCTTTTGGTATTGCCCAGATCGGCAAAGCTTTTCGCAATGAAATCACCCCTGGCAATTTCATTTTCCGCTCCAGGGAATTTGAACAAATGGAGCTGGAATATTTTATAAATAAAAAAGACGACGAAAAATGGTTTAAAAAATGGGTAGATGACAGTTTTCAGTGGTTTATTGACCTAGGCATTAAAAAAGAAAATTTGCGCCTATTTAAGCAACCGAAAACAGAGTTGGCGCATTATTCAAAAGCCACGACTGACATTGAGTATAAGTTTCCTTTTGATAAGGGATTTGCCGAACTTATGGGCATTGCCAACCGAACAGATTTTGACTTAAAATCTCATGGTTTTGAATATCGAGATGAGGAAAATAAAACAGTTTTTGTGCCTTATGTGATTGAACCTTCGGCTGGCGTGGATCGGGCGGCGCTGGCTTTTATGTTGGATGCTTATGATGAAGTTAAAGGTGGCCGGACTACCACCACGGAAAGCAATAAGGAGGTTGAAGTAGTGCTGCGACTGCACAAGGATTTAGCGCCGTACAAGGTGGCTATTTTGCCGCTATCCAAAAAAGAGCAGTTAGCCAAGCCAGCGCAGGATATTTATCATGATTTGCAAAAGCATTTTATGGTGGCTTATGATGATGTCTCCTCAATTGGCCGCCGTTATCGCCGGCAGGACGAAATTGGCACGCCTTATTGCGTTACTTTTGATTTTGACAGTTTAGATGATAAAAAAGTAACAGTGCGTGACAGGGACACAATGAAGCAGGATCGAGTTGAAATAGGTGATTTAAAAAATTATTTAGAGGAAAAGCTTGATTAACGCATTATTGTGGTAAGCTGCTTCAGAAATGAGACAAAGAAGAATTGATCAAACAGAATTTCCTTTTTTTCACCACCAAAGTAAGAGAGAATGAGAATTTTTTTAATGATTTAAAATACTCCAAATTATTAAGAGATATTATAATAAACACCTGCAAATTAAAGGGTTTTTTAGTGGTATCGTTTTGTATTATGCCCGACCATTTGCATTTGATTGTTTGGAAAGATCCAGTTTTTTTAACCATTAACCCAGCGCGGGCGTCAATATTTTAGAAAAACCTGGTTTTATCAACCGCCCCAGCCCAGACGGCTCTGCCTGGGCAGTCCTTCACAACCTCCGATTTAATGCATGGCATCAAATCCTATTTTATTGAAAGATTAAGAGCTTTGTATAAAATAAGTAATTTTTCATGGCAACCAAGTTTCCATTCCAGAATTTTGAATTCCGATCAGGCTGTTAAAACCGCCATTGAATACATAAAAGAGAATCCAATAAAAATTAAACTTTCGAATCAATTTACGCAAAAACCCTATTAATACGAGTTA
>PEXW01000068.1 GCA_002774575.1 Candidatus Kerfeldbacteria bacterium CG08_land_8_20_14_0_20_43_14 | reverse complement strand
AATTACCGGCTTAAGGGATTTGTACACAAAAGAGGTTTTGGGTTTTCCCAGGGTTCAATCCACGGCTTTAGAGCCACTGTACTTTGCGAATTTTTTAATTCTGCCAATTTCACTGTTGGCAGCTTCCTGGTTTGGAAAAACCAGAGCCAGCGGCATGTTGGGCCTGCCATTATTGATAGTCGCAGGCGTGGTTTTTGTTTTAACCGTGGCTCGCGGCGGCTATTTGGGTTTGATAGCCAGTTTAATCGTAATTTTTCTTTTTTCTTGGCGGCAGGTAATAAAACCCGGGAAAATTTTAGCGCTTCTGGCCACTGGTTTGGTAATTGGTTTTGCCGCCTTGCAGTTGTTAAGCAGCGGCACAGACGCTTTCAGCACCCAGAAATTCAGCCAGCATATTCAAAATTTATTCAGCGGCGCTTCTTATGAGGAAAGGGTGGCCACTTTTGATCTAGCCAAGCAGGCTTTTCGTGAGCAGCCTTTGGTGGGTATTGGGCCGGGTCAGTTCGGGCCGTATGCTTCTATCAATCCGTTTTTTGAACCAAAAGACGGCTGGAAGATTGTAAATAATTTAACCTTAGAACTGTTGGCCGAGACTGGAATTTTAGGATTGTCGTCCATTGTTGTGGTTTTTGGGGTGCTTTTATGGCGAAGTATTAAAGCTTTAAAAAGCCAGCCCTCACCCTGGTTGCGCTCTTTGTTGGTTGGCGGTACGGCTGCCTTGGTTGGCATTTTTGTTCAGTATCAGACTTTTTCCATTCTTTATATAATACATGTTTGGGTAGCGGTGGGCCTGCTGGTTGCTTTTCAAAATCTTGCTCTTGCCCCCGAACGCGAGTAAGTTTTCCCTATGTCCCCTGTCTCTTCTACATCAAACCCAATCCGCAACCATAACCTCATTTGGCTGGGTCTTTTTTTGCTGCTCTTCATGCCGTACGCAACCTTCGTCTTGCAGGCTACGCGTCACTTGTTAGACATTCTGGGGGCGCCCCTTGGAAGAACAGCCATACTAATAACCATGGGCTGGAAAGAGCTTATCCTGGGCGTGCTCGTGGTGTGCGTGCTGGTCTACATCCTTCGTTACCGTCGGCTTCCTTTTCAAATGCACGTGATGGATTGGCTCATGCTGCTCTTTATGGCGTACGGCGTCATTGTTGGCGGGGCAATTGTGTATAGCGGGAAGTTATTGGTTTTTGGTTTTCGTTATGACTTTGCGGTTTTTACCTTTTATTTAATAGCGCGTTGTTTTTGGAGTAACTATGAGTCCCTTCTTCGGCTACTGAAAATATTAGCCATCGCTGCTCTGCCGATGATCCTTTTCGGCCTGGCGCAGGTCTTCTTGCTCCCGCATACGTTTTTAGAGCACTTTGGTTACTCGTCTGTCGTGCAGGCGGGCGGCAATCCCTTGCTCCCATACCATCTAATCGGCAATAGCCTGGTGCGAGCCATGTCCACGTTCCCAGGGCCTAATAGTTTGGCAATGTATGCCGGATTTCTCCTGCTTATTTTGTTTTTCTTTGGTCGACGTTGGTGGTCGCGCCGGTGGTGGCTGGTTGACCTGGCGCTTATCAGCATAGTTTTAATAACCACCTATTCTCGCGGGCATATACTCAGTCTCATTGTCGGTGCCGTTGTATATGTCATCGCTCGATTTCATGTGTTGCAGCGCAGTGCTTGTCGGCTGCGCACCGTGGTACTAACGTTTTTTTTCTGTGCCATCAGCGCTGGTCTTCTGCTTAGCCTAATTTCCATCCCGAATCAAGACAACGCCCCGACTATCCAAGCACTCATTTTTCATAATTCATCATCTGTCTTGCACCGCAATGCACGTTTGGATGCCTGGGATCACATCCGCAAGCACCCGTGGGGCACCGGCCTAGGCACATCGGGCCTGGCGACCACGAACATGGGTGGGCGTGTGCTTAACCCAGAGTCCTGGTACGTGCAGGTGACACAGGAGTTTGGCTGGCTCGGTCTGGCGCTTGCACTTGTTGTCATTGGGAGCATTTTAACTTGGCTTATTAGCCAGTATGTAGCCCAAAAGGATCCCCAGCAGCAGCGCCTGACTCTATTCTTCTTGGTGAGTTTTATTGCAGTGGCGACCAGCGCGCAGTTTTTGCCCAGCTGGTTCGAAGTGGGGAGTATTACCTGGTGGTTACTTTTCGGTTTGTATGTGAGCAACGTCGACCGTCAGATTACGACATCGTCCACGCCCTAGTTGTTACGCTGCTTATGATGTTGCGTTTCGGGATTTTTATAATTATTTAAGTTAAGAATACCTAAAAAATACCCTGTGGATAAATAGGATAATTAGAGGCATTTTTGCCTGAGTGAGTGTTTATTTTTTGGGTGAGTTGCCCGTAGTGGGTGTGGTCGCATTGTTATTCGGCGCTTGGTTAAAATTAAAACAGCAAGTTTTCTGGCGCGAAAAGCACCTGTGGATAATTAGCTCATTTTTTGGTTTACTCGTCTGTATTTTGGCAAATTCCAGAGGTGCCATATTGGGTTTGGTCATCGCGATTACAGTGTCTGGATTTTTTATTAAACGAAAATGGTTGTGGTTTGGGATTTGCGCACTAGCAATCGTTATTGCGCTTATCAGCCCGGCCATTCGTCAGAAAGCGATTTTGATTGTTACGGGCAAGGATGTTTCTACTGATGTCAGGCAGGTTTTGTGGAAGGGAACATGGCGGCTGTTAAAGGCCCGGCCATTAATCGGATCGGGCCTGGGCAATTTTCCCCAGGTATATAAAAAATACAAACTGCCCCAGCATGTTGAGCTGCTTCAATACCCGCATAATATCGCCTTGAATGTTTGGACTGAATTGGGTTTGCCGGGTTTAATTTTTAGTATTGTAGCTATTTTTTGGCTAATTATAAAGCTTTTTGCGCATTTGCGCGGAAAAAATCCTTTTGCTTTGTCAGGTTTGCTGGCTTGGACAGCGCTGGTTATTCATGGGTTGGTTGATGCGCCTTTCTTTAAGAATGATTTGTCGGTTTTAACTGTTTTGTTTTTTTTGCTGGCAGTATTTTTACCAAAACCGCTAGATACATAAAAAACAAAATTCCGTCATAATTAACTTAAGACGGAATTTCGCAACATAGCTTCGGTATTTTAGTTTTCGAAGCTAGTTTTTTTCTGTTTAAATTTGATTTAACGCTTTTTCTTCTTTTTTGCAGCCTTCTTTTTCTTTGCCGCTTTCTTTTTTGCCATGGTGATGACACCTCCTCTCAATAAAAAACTCAAAATTAAAAGTTTAAAATTATTTTTATCAGTTGGAATTATTATAACACAAAAAAATCCGTCAAGCAATAGTTACCGATA
>PEXW01000040.1 GCA_002774575.1 Candidatus Kerfeldbacteria bacterium CG08_land_8_20_14_0_20_43_14 | reverse complement strand
AATTGCAACCCGCAATATCAGTGGGGTTTAAATTATCCAGCCATTGGCTTTTTGGCCGAAGCTAACACCACTCCATACTTTTTGTTCGGCGATCGGGTGTCATGCGGTACAAATTGTCTCGATACAAGTAAATGGAAATACAATACTGCTGATGGTTTGATAACATTTTTGAACCAAACTCAAGGCGATACATTAGTGAGTACTTACCAATTAGACTCCAAAGTTATTTTTAAAGACTTAGCAATCAAAGCAAAAAATTTGGATATGTATACTTGTAATCCTAATCCACCCGAGTCCTTACCTTGGCATGGGGCAACCGTAAGTGGTTTTGGCTCGGTTCCGGCGGATTATCCTCTGCAAGCAACAATTAATTTTTTGCCACCGGATGGCCGAACCATAAGTATTACCAATGGAGTAAGTGCGGAATTATCTACCGGCATTGATTGGAAACAAGTTGAAATAATGTTTGGCTTAAAAAGCCGCAACACGGATTGCAGGGTGGTCATATTTACTAAAGAGGGAGTTATAGGGCAATATGTGGATTCAAATTGTGATTTTAACTCTTAAATAAATGTACAAAAGTAAGCAAAAAAATTTAAAGGGTTTCACGCTAATGGAAATACTGGTAGCCATGGGCATTATGCTGGCTTTATTAGCCGTGGTTTTGGCTAATTACCGCAGAGGCAATGATGACAGCACTTTGAACAGGGAAGTGTCTTTATTAATGTCTAATATCAGGCTTGCCCAGGAGCAGACCGCGGCCGGACAGATTCAAAAATTTTGCGGGAGTCATGTTGGGCAAGCGTGCAATAGCGATTCGGATTGCGAAACCACCAGGCAGCCTATGGAAAAATGTATGGTGGAAGAGGATAATATGACCCCTTGGCCACTTGAAACTCCGAAGGGTGGATTTGGAATTTTAGTGGGCTGTTATAATAATGCTAACGGGAACTGGCCGTTATATATGCCCTGGATAGAAAAGGGCGTCAATAATCCCAGTGGTGTTAATGCATATTTTATTTATGGTGATAACCGGGCTTGCAGTGCTACAGCTTCAAATTGTTGTTTTCCAATGGACATAGGAACTTGTTATGATTCTCAAGGTCCTACTGCATCTGATGGGAGGATAGGGTCCCAAAAGGGAAGTACTTGGTGGGGTTATAAGGGAGATACCCAGCAAAAGGCATTTCAATTAGGTACTAATATCAGTATAAAAGACATTCGTTTATCAAGTGGTACCAGCAGTTATTATTGTTTGGCTGATGGGAATCCGAAATACAGTCCCTGGAGGAATCAAAAGCCGACCGGAACAAATTCGCAAGTTCCATCAAATTATCCCTTGCAAATTCTGGTGAGATTTTTGCCGCCCGATGGCAGGAATCTCATGATTTCCGATAATGTTGGGGGCGCATTTCCTCCAAATTCCGGAAATGGTACTCAAGATTTTGAAAGCCCCTGGTTAACAGTCGACATAATGATCGGACTAAAAAAACGAAGTACTGATTGTAAAGTTGTTACCGTTACCAAAGACGGTGTTGTCAGCCAGTCAGTCGATTCGAATTGCAGTTTTGCAAATTAAAATGAGATTATTTAATTTTCAAAAAAAGAATTTAAGGCCGGGTCAAACCTTGCTGGAGGCAGTTATTGCCATTGGCGTGATTATGAGCGGCGTGGTCGGCTCTTTGGTTTTAGTGAACACTACCATAAAATTGGGCCGGGCAAACCAGGACAGGTTGATTGCCCAAAATCTGGCCAGAGAAGGCATTGAGCTGGTTTATGATTTGAGAAATTCCGCTACTCTGGTCCATACAGAAAATCCGACTGTTGCCTGGGATTCTTATTTGTATAAATCAATTTTAAAGTCAGGCGTTGTAAACCCGACTTATGATATTGGAAGTCTAGATGAAATTACAGGAGCATGTACGGCAGACGGTCCTGATGATTCATTGGATGATTGCGATATTAAAGTATTAATTAAAGCTCTTTATGAAAACGGTCCTTGGCCGGATACATGTGGAACCGAGCCTCCTTATCTTGGCTGCGATTTTGACACTAGCGGGTCGGTAAACGCGTTGGATGTTACTTTTATGATTAATTATTTTTACAAGCAGTCCTATATTTACGCCTTTGGCGGATACCCGGTAATCGCGACTTCAGTGCCAGGGGCATCTTATCCCAGCGCAAAGATGGACTTTAATTTTACCGCAATAAACGGGAGTAGTCCGCCGTCAGTAATTATTGATGATGTTTGGACTGATCCCCGAAGTCGAGTTTATCTTTATAACAACACTTACACGCAAAATGTTATTCCAACAGGCACGAGTAACCTAACTTCAACAAAATTTTATAGGGTTATTAATCTTCAATCAGTCTGCCGCGGTACTCATGATGGTACTGAAACAGCAGTTGTGGTGCCGTTAGATTCAGTTTATAACTGTTATGATTATGCGATATCCCAAAGCTGGTCAGTTTCTGAAGCGGCAACCATAAAAAAAGTGGGTATTTTAACAACCTCTGAAGTTCGCTGGCCAACGGCTTTAAGCTCAACCAAGGTCGCTTACCAGGAATATATTTATGACTGGATTAACTTCTAGAAGAGGCTTTATCCAGCACCACTTTTCATAAAAACACTAAAATATTTGTAATGAATTTTAACCGGAAAAATATCAATAATCAGCACGAAAAACTTTTTTTGAAAAGTGGTGCTGGGTTTACGCTAATTGAAGTGATTGTGGCCACGGCAGTTTTTTCCATGGCCATGGTTTTGGCCACCACGGTTTTCGTGGTTTTTATCCAGCAGCAAAGGCGCACAATCACCCAGCAGGAAATGCAGAATGACGCCAGGTCGGTAATTGAGGAAATTGCGCAAAAACTGCGGGAAGGCGTGGCTGATTATGCTTATTATTCATACAATTTTGCTGGTGTATCCCAAAAGTTATTCAGTCCGTTAAGCGGCTCTGATAATGATTGTCTGGTTATACGCGATGCCTTAAATGTTCAATTTTATTACCGTTTGGATTTCAATGCAAAAAAAATCCAAAAGTACTCTCCAGCAACGCCCGGGATTGTCGCCTGCAATACTATCAGTGCTAATAACTGGGTAGATATTACCCCCGCCAGTCTAACTATAGACGGTTTTTCAATATTTATTTCACCTTCCCAAAACCCTTTTTTGGGAAATAATTATAAAGCCTGCGGCACAGTTGGTTCTGCTGGTCCGCCAGTGGTTCAACCCACACCTATTGACGCTGATTGCGCTAATCCCGCGGATTGGGGCACTTATTGTGCCAAAGCTGACGGGACATGCGCTTACCAGAGAGGCTATAGCTGTTATTGCACGCCGCAGAGATTCGGTGATGTGGTGCCTTTGCACCCCAAAGTTACTTTCAGCCTGACAGTTTCCAGAATGTCCAACCAGCTGACTTTAAGCGAAACTTACCAAACTACTATAACCAGCCGGATATTTAAAAATTTTGATAAACTTAACCGCTACGCGCCGTAATTTTTTATGAGAATGATTCAGCGAAAAAAAGTTAAAGCAAAAAAGGGCGTTTCTTTGTTAGTGGCTTTGTTGGTCATGTCCGTGGTGGTGGCGATTGGCATAACCGTCAGCACTGTCGTGATTTTTCAGGTTAAAGTGAATTCCGTGGTTTCCCAGGGGCATCAGAATTATTATATTGCCGAATCAGGAATTGAATACGGTTTAAATATCTTAAAAGAAAAAAAATCCGGCACGCTTGCAGAAGCGTTAACAGCCGTCAAGACAGCAATTCCTTTTCCAACCGGCGCTCCTTTTCAGGCAGACTTAAACCAAAGCATTGGATTGTCCGGCGGAGCGACAGTGCCGACAGAATTAAAGGAAAATACAAGCGCGTATATTGAGCTTTATAATGTGGACACCAGTTTGGGACTGATAGGCGCTCCACGGTTATGCGTACATGGGGAGTCGGTTGACGGTAATGGTAATGAAGTGATAGAAGTAACTTGGGTTGCGTGGTCAAGTAATTTAGAAATTTCACCTCCGCAGAAAGCCCTAGTGTCTTACTCGGCATTTAATGGGGATACATGTGATTTGGGTGGAGGCGTGTCTGGTGAAGAAATCATCTTGCTTCAGTTTTTCCCAATTATCGGAATTAATATAGATGCAACCAATTTGGCTGGTGTTAGAATTCGAATCACAGCTCTTAAACCCAGCGGATCCACCACTTTAGGCGATGGCGATATTAAAGATTTTAAGGTTTATACTGAACCTTCAAATTTAAGCACACAAATTCAGGTAAAATCTGTCAGCAATAATGCCGGCCAAACCCAGGCGCTTATTGCGACTTTCCCCTGGTCAGCGCCGCTTTCGTCTTTTTATGATTTTGTGATTTTCAGCGAAAAAAGTCTTTCTAAAACTTTGCCAGTTTCCATTGACCAGTCAATCAAAAAATTCGGGCCGTATGATATAATCGCGGTAGGGAACGGGTCATACGCATCAGTTTTAATTCCAGCAAACCCAGAACCAAGTCCAAATCCGGTGTTTGTCGGTTGCGACACTTCACCATGTAACTATTATATAAGGTTGCTTAGGCCTGATTCTCAAACCTGGGGTTCCTTTTCGGTAAACACAAGCGGTACTAATGCAGATGGTACTCCTGCAACACCACAAAGTATTAATGTCACCTCACCAATTTCAAGTTGTATTGTCAGAAATCCTTATACCTTTAATTCTGATTCCAGCAACACCATTGCTTTTATGGATAGCGATGGCACGCTTGCTCCTGGGACAAACGCGACTGGTCCAACTCAATACGAGCTTCTTTCCCAGGTTACTTTTAAAGACACGAACGAGACTTATTGCCCGGGTTCGTGAGGTTAGCAAGATGGCAAGTTAGCGAGATAGAGATCTTCATTGTTTGACCTCGGCTGGGTGCCTTCGCAGAGCCGGGATAAAAGAAATAAAAAATAATTAAATTTTTTAAAAAAACAATTCCCCGAAGGCGTCCCCGCCGAGGGTGAAGAGGAAAATTAGTGAAGGCGGGACGGAAAAAACAATACTGCTCGGCGAGACGCCTTCGCTGGAAGTTTAGAAAATATTGTCCCTTATATACCGAATGTGTTTGCGAGTAGGTAAGTATTATTC
>PEXW01000021.1 GCA_002774575.1 Candidatus Kerfeldbacteria bacterium CG08_land_8_20_14_0_20_43_14 | reverse complement strand
TGGATTTTGCACGCTTAAGGCCAGAACGGAACCAGCTAAAACATGGACAGAAAGCAACATAAATTATTTATAATAAACTCTGGATGGAACCGTAACATCAATGTAACTGAATTTTTTATTTTTCAATTTTTGATTATAAGCCAAAACAAAAGCATCAATTTGACGGTCAACCGGACTAGACAGATCAAACCTGATTTCACTATCCCCTACCAGCCTAATTGCGGCTGTTCGATTAGGCGGATTTTTCAGCAAAATTGAATTGATTGTCAATTTTTTTTCATTCATTTTTTTTATTTCATCAACAAATTTTTTAAGAAAATTCATATCATCAGCCGAAACTATTTTTTGTCCCAAAGACATGGCTTGCAGTGGTGTTTCAAAGTCTAGTTGAATTGTAGAAGCAACAGACTCGTTAGTTAAGATGTTTGAGGCCACGCCTGCACTATCAATTCCGATAATACTATCATTGATTCTAAGGATGAAGTCTGGTTTTTGCTCAATTAACTTAAGCACAATCGTGCCGGGAATAATTTTTGAAACTTCGAGCTTTGAAAAAATCCACCGTTCTTTTAATCTCTTTTGATAAGCATTAATGTCAAAAGTCCATAATTTATTCTGTTTGAAAAATAAAAGCCACCTGGCGTTCATTTGCCGTAGGGTAATCTGCTTTAATTCTTCTGCTGAAAAATCATAACTTCCGGAAACTCTCAGGCTTTTTAATTGCCAGACGGGCAGGCCGTAAATTAAGTAGACCATGCCGACCACAATAAGAACCAGTGTTACCAAAACAATTTTTGGGTGTGCTATGATCCAAGGGACGCGGGCTGAACTGGAATAATTCAGGTTATAGTACTTTTTTTCCAACAACCGTTTTTTCATCTTCAGCTTTATTTTTACTTTTTTGCAATTACTTCAATGCCATGCATGTATGGTTGCAAAACTTTGGGGACCAGCACGCTGCCGTCTGTCTGCTGATAATTCTCAATAATTGCTATTAAAATCCTACCTATAGCAAAAGCCGTTCCATTGAGCAAATGAACGAATTCGTTTTTTCCATTCCCAGCCTTAAATCTGGTGTTCAAAGCCCTGGACTGGTAATCCGTGGTGTTGGAAGTTGAATGGGTTTCGCGATATTCGCCCTTGCCTTGGTTTTGGCCGGGTAACCAGCATTCAATATCATAGGTCTTGGCTGAAGGTACGCCTAAATCACCAGTACACAATTGGACCACCCGGTAAGGAATTCCCAAACTGCTAACCAGCGCTTCTTGCAAATTCAAAAGTTTCTGATGCTGGGCTTCAGACTCTTCTGGCCTGCAAAAGACAAACATCTCTAACTTATCGAACTGATGCACGCGAAAAATACCTTTAGTGTCTTTGCCATAGCTTCCGGCTTCGCGGCGAAAACAAGAAGAAAAAGCAATGAATTTTTTGGGCAAATCACTCTCTGAAAGAATTTCATTGGCAAAATAGGGGCCCACGGCCTGTTCAGCAGTTCCAACCAGGTATTGATTGTCTTTTTGAAGATAATAAACCTCTTCTTCGCTGCCTTGGGCCAAATAACCCATGGCTTCCATGAATTCTTTATTAATAATTACGGGTGGCGCAACAGGAACAAAATCATCAGTCAAAAGCCTGCTAAAAGTGTACTGAACCAAAGCATATTCCAAAAGCACGGCTCCGGCTTTTAGATACCCAAATCTTGAACCAGAAACTTTCGACGCCCGTTGCACATCAATTATGCCCAAATCAATCCCCAGGCTCAAATAATCTTTGGGTTTTTCCAAATCAGGCCTTTTCCCTACTTCTTTTAAAATTTTATTGGTGCCCGCGTTGCTGCCAACCGGCACGTCGGCCAAAAACAAATTTGGCAGATTTTTAACCTGACTAAATATTTCAGCTTCCTGGCCGCGGGCGCTAGCTTTCAATTTTGAAATTTTATCAGAAAGTTTTTTTAATTCCGAGATTTTTTTGGCTTTTTCTTTGGCGTCAAGACTAGGTATCAATTTATTAGCTTTATTTATTTCCGCCTGCAAAGTTTCCAGATCATGTTGCTGGCTTGATTTTGCCAACTTAGAAATTTTTTGGTGGGCGGCTTTCGCTGTTTTAACCAAAATATCTCCGCCTCGGTCTTTGTAAGCTTTAAAATATTTATCAGAATTTTTTAGAAAATCTTTATAATCAATCATAAACCTAGCTCATTACTTATTGACTGCAAACTGATTAAAACATTTTTTATGTACTCGGGAAGTTCTACCTCAAGCTCTTGAGCGCTTTTGATAATCTCTTCACGGTTTACTTTGCTGGCAAAACTTTTCTCTTTAAGTTTTTTCAAAACTGACTCAACCGTAACTTCAGACAATCTTTTTGAAGGCCTGACTAAAGCAACTGCTATTACAAAACCTGATAATTCATCGACCGCGAAAATTGTTTTTTTGAGCAGAGTATCTCTGGGCTCGCCAGTGTGTTCTGCATGAGCCAAAACTGCTTTTTGGAATTCTTCAGAATAACCTTGGCTTTTTAGCTCGGCCACGGCCTTAAAGGGGTGATTTTCCAAGTCTGGATACTTTTCGTAATCAAAATCGTGCAATAAGCCGACTTGGCCCCATAATTCTTCGTCGTGCTGATAAAGCCTGGCATAACCCCGCATAGCGGCTTCAACGGCAAACATGTGCTTTTTCAGATTTTGATTTTTGACCCATTCGTCAAGGATGGCCAAGGCTTTGGTACGCGGAGACAAATTCATTTTTTATTTTTTTCCGGCTTTAAAGTTGGGAATAAAATAACCTCTTTAATACCATGACTGCCAGTTAGTATCGCAACCAAACGGTCAATGCCAAGGCCTGCCCCGGCGGTTGGCGGCATACCATGCTCCATAGCCTCGACAAAAAGCTTGTCAGTTCCTTGGGCTTCTTCATCGCCATGCTTTCTCAAAGCATCTTGTTCATCAAAACGTTTTCGCTGATCAATGGGGTCATTTAATTCTGAAAAGGCTTTTATTAACTCCATGCCCGCAATAACCAGCTGGAACATCTCAACCAATCTAGGATCATCAGCCTTCCTTTTAGCCAACGGAGACAGTTCAACCGGGAAATCATAAACAAAAGTTGGATGATGTATGTCTGGCCTGACTTTGCTTTTCCAGATTTCATCAATCAGTTTGCCCCTGCTCATTTTACTGTCAATAATTGCGCCCAATTGCTTAGCCTTGGCTTTTAATTCTTTATCAGAGGCTTCCAGCACATCAACACCCGTAGCTTCTTTTATGGCATTGACATAGGAAATTTTTGAGAAAGGCGGTTCGAAGTTCACCAATTTTCCGTCTACTTCAAAGCTTAATTTACCTTTTACTCTTTCGACAGTCCCAACCATCAGCCCTTCGCAAAATTTCATTAATTTTTGATAATCCCAAAAAGCCGCATAAAATTCCACTTGGGTAAATTCCGGATTATGTTGAGGACTCAAGCCCTCGTTCCTAAAACACCGAGCAATTTCATAAACTTTTTCAAAACCCCCAATGACTAATCTTTTTAAATAAAGTTCTGGCGCAACTCGAAGGTATAAATCGGCCTTCAAGGCGTTATGATGAGTTATAAAAGGCTTGGCGTTCGCGCCGCCGGCCACAGTCTGCAAAATTGGGGTTTCCACTTCAATAAACCCGGCCTCTTCCAGAAAGCTGCGCAATACCTGCAAGGTCTTTATCCTGGTCAAAGCAATTAACTTTGATTCTGGGTTGGCTAAAAAATCCAATTCTCTTTGTCGATACCTTTGCTCAACATCAGTCAGGCCATGAATTTTATCCGGCAAGGGCCGCAAGGCTTTACTCAACAAGCTTATCTCATTGCAGCGCAAAGTTTTTTGTCCAGTTTTAGTTAAAAAAGTTTCACCCGAAACCTCAATAATATCGCCAATATCCAGGCGAACCACTAAAGTATCATAAGTCTCTCCGATTTCGTTTTTGCCGCAAAAAATTTGGAAATTACCAGTGCTGTCTTGAAGGTCCAAAAAAGTGGAGCCGCCATGACTACGTAAGCCCCGCACCCGTCCGGCTAAAACGATTGATTTTTTCCCGACCTGAAAGCTGGCTTCTAACTCTCGGGCTGTTGAGCTGCGATTGCTTTTGCTGGGATATGGATTTATGCCAGCCATTTTCAGCTCTTCCAGACGCTTGAGTCTGACGGTTTTTTCATCGTTGATATCGTATTCCATATTCAAAATTTATCATTTATTGGCGTAAATGACAATTTTTCTAAAATTACTGACTATTACTATTTGATACTTATGATTTTTGCTTCCATTTCACCGCTGGGCGTCTTCACCATAACTTTTTCCCCAACCTGCTTACCCAAAAAAGCCTGACCCAGGGGCGAAACATTGGAAACGCGGCCGTTAACCGGATCGGCCTCATTGGAACCAACTATGCAAAAAGTTTTAAGGTTATTGTTGATTTCAACTTCCACAGTTGAACCAACCTGAACAAGATTTGAATTTGAAGGCGTTATAACCACGGCATTTTTAAGAATGCTTTCCAGTTCAACAACCCGGCCCTCCACGAAAGATTGCTCATTTTTGGCTTCTTGATATTCAGCGTTTTCAGAGAGGTCGCCTAATTCCTTAGCTTCCTGAATCCGATCAGCGAGTTCTTTTCTTTTTACCGTTTTTAAAAAATTAATTTCGGCTTTCAGCTTCTCGAAACCTTCTGGAGTTAAGAATTGCTTGTCCATAAAATAAAGAAAAAATTGTTAATATGCGAAAGAATAAGGGAAATTGAACTATCTGTCAAATCTACTAAAAAGCCAGCATTTTAAGCTTATTTTGCGAGGTTTTGTTGGCTAAACCAGTATTTAAAACCTTTTTCAGCTATTGGCAGAGCCGTTGCATGACCCTCCCCTCCCCCTTCAACTAAAACCGCAATGGCAATGGTTGGATTGTCGCACGGCGCAAAACCGATAAACCAAGCATGGGTTTTATTATTATTACTATATTGCGCAGTTCCGGTTTTTCCGCATGCCGGCACAGACAAACTATTCAGTCTGATGGCGCTTCCGGATACCACAGCTTGGCGCATGGCGTCTTTAACCACTGTAAAAGCTTCCGGTTTAGCAATATTATCTCTAATAACTTTTGGTTCATACTCGCGGGTAATGTTACCGTCACTGTCTTTTAGGGCTTTGAGCAAATGCGGCTTATATAATGTGCCACCATTAGCCACCGTGGCAGTGGCCAAAGCCATTTGTAGGGGGGTTACCAGTAAATCTCCTTGGCCAATGGCAAAATGATAGGTGTCGCCAATGTACCAGGCTTCACCTTTAGTTTGCTCTTTCCAGGCTTTGCTTGGTAAAAACCCAG
Organism: Candidatus Kerfeldbacteria bacterium CG08_land_8_20_14_0_20_43_14; assembly: GCA_002774575.1. Lineage (GTDB taxonomy): Bacteria > Patescibacteriota > Patescibacteriia > PEXW01 > PEXW01 > PEXW01. The sequence continues at coordinate 7,594 of PEXW01000021.1, read as the reverse complement.
GTCTTTCCCCAGGCAGATCAATGCCGGTTTCAGCGCCCAAACCAAAGGCCCTGGCGTATTGGGTCATCCGGTCAATGCCCAAACCCTGAAAAGTTTCGGTCCCGCCGCCGATAGTGTAAAAAAAAGTATTTACCGAATCAGCAATAGCTTTGTAGATATTGGTAACACCATGGCCGCCGGCTTTCCAGTCAGGAAAAAACCACTTGTCAATCCTAATTCCGCCTGTACTTAAAACAGTCGTTTGTGGAGTAATAATGCCTTGATCAAGCGCTGCTACGGCAATAATCGGCTTGATGGTTGAACCAGAAGGATACTCTCCGGCAATAGCCCTGAAAAATAAAGGTTTATGTTTGTCATTAACTAATTTGTCGTAGTCTGATGCGGTAATCCCGGAAACAAATTCGTTATTGTCATAACCAGGCGCATTAACTGCTGATAATACCCCGCCAGTTTTTGGATCAATCGCCACCACGGCCGCGCCAGTCGTGTTCAGTCTTTTGACAGTCTCATCGGCCGCATCGTACAAAATTTTCTGTAAATCAGCGTCGATGGTTAAAAATAAATTTTGACCCGGCACCGGGTCTTCAGCGGCCATGATTTTTTGTTCCCGTCTTTGGGCATTTACCTCAACTGATGATTTGCCGTTTATTCCCCTTAATTCATTTTCGTAAACTGATTCCAAGCCGGTCTTGCCGGTTATATCGCTAAAATGATAATCATTGATTGCGTCCAATTTTAATTTTTGCCATTCGTCCGGGGAAATTTTTCCGGTATAGCCCAGAATTTGGCTAAAAGCCAAACTATTTAAATATTGTCTTTTTGGCACGACTTCAACTTTTACTGCCGGATCGTCTTTGAATAAAATTTTTAATTTCATGGCCTGGTTGTAATCCATATGCTCTTTGATTGCCAAAAAATCAGTGCCGGTGCTTTTAACATTCTTCAAACTTGAATTCAATGTTTCTACGGGAATTTCAGATAGTTTGGAAAGTTCGTCCAGCTCTGATTGTTTCTTGGTATTGTCTTTGGGCAGATCCGCTGGGATTAAACCCAAGCTGAACTCGGCAACATTGCTTACTAAAGGCTTGCCATTTTTGTCGAAAATTATTCCTCGGGGCGGAACGGTTGTTACAATTCTCAAACGATTATTTTCGGCTGATTCACGATTTTTATTCCCATTTACCAGCTGAAGCCAAACACTTCGAAAAAATAATACTCCTATCAAGAAAACCATTAAATACCCAGCCATCTTCAGTCGGTTTGGCATTATTTGCTGTTTTAGGGTTGGCGATTCGGTATTTTTTGATTCTAAAGTCAGGTCGCTGAATTCATAGGCCTTGAACGATTTAACCACTTTTGACCTGCCAATATCAGTACCGGGCAAAATTTCAAACGGATCAGGTCTTGGCATATAGCGATTTCTGAATTATATTTTTTTTCAGCCAATTGGCAATTAGCCCACCAAAAAAGACTATGCCAAACTCAATGAGAAACAAAATGCCAATTTGAGAACCTGACCAGGTCGAACCAGGCTTAGTATTTGAAAAATTCAGAAGATAAGCCAGGCCGATCAGGCCGCCAGTCAAAGCAAACCTGATTATTCCGCCGATTAAAGCCAAGCCGAATAAAGAAGCAACTGATCGATTAGTTAACCATTGGTTTTCAACAATGGCGACTGTCAGCCAAACCCCCAAAAGCGTAATAGTCATGATTGGCAATTTGGAAGTTTGAAGGGTGTCTATTAGTATGGCCGCAGGTAAAAGCTGGTATTTTATGGATTGATGGGTGTTAAGCCAAACCGCAATTATGGTGAAGGGAATTAATAAATTTAAAACCCAGCTAACTGAAAAAAAGACAGAGGCGCCAATTTGCACTACAAATAAGATCAGGATAATTAAAATGTTCCAAATTAATTTTTTCATTGATTGGTAAGTATCATTAAAACATTCAGCTTATCATAGTCAATTGCCGGTATGACAGAAGCGCTCTGAAATAAAGCACCCGGAGTTTGTTGGATTTTGGAAATCGTGCCGATAATCAAACCACTTGGCACATTAGGGTCAAGGTCAGAAGTTAAAACCGTTTGATTTTCTTTTAAGACTTCATTTTGTGGAATAAGATTTAAACGAATACCAACTCCCCTTTCGCCATTGATAATGCCGGGTGATTTTGTTTCATTATCAACCTTGGCCGCAACATTAATACCATCTGAACTTGGTAATTTTAAACTGCTGGTTTCTTCGCTGACTTCGTAAATTAATCCGATTAAAACGCCGTTTGCGGCTAAAGCCGGTGAACCAACTTTAATCCCCTGCTGACGGCCGGCATCCAGCAAAATTTGTTGGGCAGAGGTCTGCGAGCGGCCAATTACCCTGACCGGTGCGCCTTTCAAATTCCTTCGATTTAAAAAATCCTGCTCTTCTCTTAAAATTTTCATTTCCAAAAGCTGCCGGTTAAGATCTGCCTGCTGGATTTCCAAAGCCGTAACTCGTTCCCGCAAAGCTTGGTTCTCTTTATTCAAGGCATTCAGATCGTCTTGGCTTTTAAAAAGATTTTCAACTTTAGTGGCAGTGCCGCTGGCAAATCTGGCCATAGGCAGTAAGACTGGCTTTGAAATTCTTTGAAATATCTGAAGGGTGCCGGTTAAACTCAATACGATAAAAACAGCAACAACTCCCAAAAGCAGAGTCAAGGCGGATAAACTTAACCTAGGTGATGACATTGCTATCGTTTCCCTCCCGAATTATTATCATCAGTCGAAAGCACTAAAATATTTTTTAAATTATCCAAATCCTCCAAAACAATGCCAGTCCCGCGTACCACCGCAGTCAAAGGATCGTCGGCCACATGAACGACAATTTTGGTTTCCCTCTGGATCAAATCCGCCAGGTCTCGCAAAAGCGCTCCTCCACCAGTCAGTAGAATTCCTTTTTGATGAATATCAGCAACTAATTCCGGTGGCGTGCTTTCAATCACGCTTACGATATTTTCCACCAAAATGCCCAAAGCTCGGTTCAAAGCTTCCCGGACATTTTGGCCAGTAATGGTAATTTCTTTTGGCAAACCAGAAATTAAATCACGGCCCCTGGCCTTAGTTTCCAAAGCGTCATTCTCTTCAGTTGCTGTGCCAATGGAAATTTTAATATCTTCAGCCATTCTTTCGCCAATCAGCAAATTAAAATGCGAGCGGCAATACTGAATAATACTATTATCAAAAGAATTGCCGGCGGTTCGCAAACTTCGCCAAGTGACCACGCCACCTAGTGACAAAACCGCAATATCCGTGGTGCCGCCGCCGATATCCACAATCATATTGCCTGAAGCGTCCTGGATTGGCATTCTGGAACCGATTGCCGCGGCCATGGGCTGTTCAATCAAATAGACTTCTCTTGCCCCGGCGTGCAAAGTTGCGTCTTCCACGGCCTTTCTTTCCACTTCGGTTACACCCAAAGGAATGCCGATTACCACTCTTGGCCTTGGCACTAAAGTAAAACCTTCGCGGTGGACTTTATCAACAAAGTATTTCAACATTTTTTCTGTCACTTCAAAATCTGAAATCACGCCGTCTACCAATGGCTTGGCCGCGATAATATGACTAGGGGTTTTACCCACCATTTTTCTGGCCTCTGTACCTACAGCCAGAATCTGCTGGGTGCGGGTATTAACTGAAACAATTGAAGGTTCATTTATCATAATGCCCTTACCTTTAACATAAACTAAAGTACTGGAAGTGCCTAAATCAATTCCTAAGTCTCTTGAAAATTTGCCTAAAATTCCATCCAGAATCATTTAAGTAATATTTTAAAAAATCTTACTCCAGATATTTTGGACAAAATCTATTTTGAAAATATCTCTAAAGGTTACTAAGACAATTAAGCCCATTAGTATAGCAAAGCTGGTGTTGTGAATTTTCGCCTCGACTGTCGGACTTACGGGCCGACCACGGACTTTTTCAATTATTACAAATAAAAGCCTGCCGCCATCAAGCGCTGGAATAGGCAAGACATTAATAATAGCGAGGTTTAAAGAAAGTAAGGCGGCAAATTGCAACAAGTAGGCAAAACCCAATTTAACGACCTGGCCAGTCAAGATGGCAATGCCCACTGGCCCAGCCACATCAACTGAAACTTTTTGCTGACTGAACAAATCGCCGATTATGCTGCCGAAAGCCGTAACAATCATCCCTAGAGATCTTATGGTTGCTGACGAACCTTGATAAATTGCTCTGGGCAAAGAGAAAGAAACCAAACCTGTTTCGGCCAAACCCACGCCCAACCCGGCTTGATCACTTGAAGCGAGTTTTTGAAGCTTCACATCAGTGCTTATAACTTTGTGGGATCTTTCATATTGCAAACTGATTATATTTTCACCGGCATTTTTGGTGATCTCCTGCGCGGTTTTAATAGAATTAATTTTTATGCCGTTGATACTGACTAAAACATCACCGACTTGCAAGTTGGCTCCGGCAGCCGCGGAATTTTTTGATACTTCCAGTATTTGGACTTGTGGGTTTCTGACTTTGGCGCCAGTTGGTACGCCGCCGCTGATATCAGTCGGCAAACCGATTACAAAGCCGAAACTAAAAATCACTGCCGCTAAAATTATATTCATGGAAACGCCGGCCACTAAAATGATTATCCGTTTCCAAGCTTGCTGGCTGGTAAAACTTTCTTTATCCCGGCTCTGACCGTCTTCACCATGCAATTTTACATACCCACCCAAAGGTATCCAATTAATGCTATAAACAGTTTTTTTGCCTTTGACGCTCCAGACCCTGGGCGGAAAACCAAATCCAAATTCATCAACTTTTACTCCCAAAGCTCTGGCCGCAATAAAGTGGCCCAGTTCATGGACAAAAACCAGCAAACCTAAAATTATTAGAAAAATGAGTATGGTTATCATGAAATGCTATATGGTTATTAAATCCCGCTCCTTTTGCTTGCCAAAATCCTGAATTGCTTCATTGATTTTATCGACCTTGTCCTGAAGCAGTTTAAGTTCAACTTTTGCTTGATCTTCAGAAATTTCCCCGCCCCGCTCTGATTGTTTAATGGATTTCTGCGAAACTTCCCGAACATTTCTAGTGGCAATTTTAGCCTTTTCCAGTTTTTCACTCATGGTCTTTATTAATTCTTTGCGTCTTTCCTCTGTTAAAGGTGGAAAATTCAAACGGATGCTAACGCCCTGAACCACCGGCATTATGCCCAATGAAGACGCCTGGATGGCTTTTTCAATGCTTTTGATCAGATTCGAATCCCAAGGCTGAATAAATAATTGCGTGGGTTCTGGGCAAGAAATACTGGCCAGCTGTATTAAAGGCGTGGGCGTGCCATAAGCGTCAACGATAATTGGTTCAACAATGACAGGCGTTGCCCTGCCTGTTCTGATGCTTTGCAAGTCCTGCTTTAAGTGCCCTAAAACTTTTTCAAAATCTACTTCATATTTTCCTGAAAAATTACTCATATCTTATTTTTTCTTAATCTGCAGAACGCCCAGATACAAAGTACCTGGTTTTTTTGGATGAGCAACCAGGGCTTTGAACAGACGCGCCGAGGGAACGGTTTTCAGGGTCTGCCAGGTTTCGCCGTTGTCCTGCGATTTATAAAAAGTTGAACCGGCCGTGAAATAAATTTCTTTTTCGTCGTAAGAATTAATAGCCACCGACTGAATTGCCACAGTACTGGCGGGAATGACTGTGGGTACAATCTGCCAGGAAGTACCGCCATCGGTTGAACGGGCAATACCGATATTGCTGGCCACATACATGATTGAAGGGTTTCTGTCAGTAAAAACAAAATCATTAATTGGCAAGGCAGTTACTTTTGCCAAGGCTTTTGTCATTTGGTCTGCCCAGCTGACTCCCCCATCAGTAGATTTCAAAATCCCATCTTGGGTAATCAAAAACATTATTCTGGAATCATTTTTTAAAATAATTAATTTCCTTAAATCTTTACCCGGGAATTGTTCAAGAATTCTCCAAGTAACACCTTGATCCTCGCTTTTCAACAGCACACCCCCACTAGTTGCAGCTAGAATATTCCGATTATCAAAAGGATCAACCCTGACCTGATTGATGGTGTTGCCTGGCTGATTGGTATAAACCACTGACCAGGTTTTACCAACGTCTGTGCTTTTCTGAACAGTATTTTGAAAGCCAACATAAAGGGTGTCGTTATTTTTCGGGTCAATGTCAAAACTGGTGACATAACCCGTGTTAAAATTTGTTGCAGTCCAAGTATCCCCGTTATTTTCAGACTTCCATAAACCATTTTCTAAAGTACTGACAAAAATCGTGTCTAGATTTGAAGGATGGAAATAAAAATAGCCGATATTAGTATTACCGATACTGATAATTTTTTGCTGGTCCTGCCTGACAAAAACTTTCCGCTGCCAAGTTTCGCCCCGATCAGAGGAAAGAAAGACCCCGCCGTCTCCCCCGCTTGAACTTGAAGTGGAAGTATTAAGTTTAATAGAACAAGCGGAAAAGAATATTGTTAATAAAACTACAAAATAAATTTTTTTCATGGCAGCTGCATTAATATGGATTCGAATATTTGCTTTGGGTTGGCATTAGTCTTTAAAAACCAATGGGCCTGCAAAAATTTCGGTAAAATTTGCCAATATTCAGGTTGATTTTTCATTTTAATCAGCAACAGTCTAAATATCTCCTGAATCCGCGATCTTTGCTCTGAAGTATCCAGTTTCTGAAGAATTTGGCCGGAAATCTTCATTCTTTTCAATAAGTCAGCCGCTAATAACCGCCTGGCATGATCATGGAGTTCCTGAAAATTTTCAAAATTTTCCTTATCTTCTAAAAAATCTTTTGCCCTTTCCAGCTGACCAGGAAAAAGCTCTAAAGCCAAGTCGATTTCCGTTTTGGAAAAACCCAGCTCGGTTAACTTTTCTTTGGAAACGCGTCGCGGGACTGGCTGGATAACAAAATGTACCACTCTTGAATTTATGGTTTTTAAAACACTGGAGGGGTTTATGGATGTTAAAATAAAAAAAATTTTTGCCGCCGGCTCTTCCAATACCTTCAGCAAAGCGTTGGCCGATGCTTCCCGCAAATTTTGCGCTCTTTTTATCAGCACCACCCGATTGGAATTTTGGGGGTTGGTTAAAGCTAAATCTCGCTTCAGCCCCCTTATTTCATCCACGGTATAATTACTGTTCCCAGAGTCCAAAATTTTGAAAAGCGTGCCATCGTTTCTAATCAAACTTTGGCATGCCCGGCAAGAACCACATGGTTCATTGGTTTTTAAGTCTTGGCAAACCAACATTTTGCCAAACCATTCAGCTATTAAATTATTAGCTGACTCATCATACCCGGAAAAAAATACTGCGTGCCCAAAATTGCCATGCTGAAGCATAGTCAATAAAGCTTGCTCCAATTTTGACTGCCCCAAAACCATAACTTATTATCTGTTTAACAAAATATCAATTTAAAAAAGACTGCGTTGATAGTACAATAAAATCGGGTTTTTGGCAAGACTTAAATTTCTGCTTTAACCGTAAATAATTTCAGCTAATCTTTGTCCACTCTTTTCCCATGAAAAAAGCTTCGCCCTTTTATAACCGCTTTGAACTAACCGGC
>PEXW01000015.1 GCA_002774575.1 Candidatus Kerfeldbacteria bacterium CG08_land_8_20_14_0_20_43_14 | reverse complement strand
TATAATAGTTTTATGCATGAAGTACTAGCTAAAGAATTAATAGGCAAGGGCGTATTATATTCAGATAACATCATTAAGGCTTTTCAAAAAGTCAGGCGTGTTGATTTTGTGCACGAGGATTTTCACACTCAAGCTTACGATGACGCACCTTTACCAATTGGTAAGGGTCAGAGCATTTCCCAGCCTTCGACTGTCGCTCAAATGCTGGAAATGCTGCAAGCAAAACCTGGCGACCGGATTCTTGAAGTCGGCTGCGGTTCAGGCTGGCTGACCGCGCTTTTGGCGGAAATCATAGGCCCAAGCGGTTTTGTTTACGCTATTGATATTATTCCCGAATTGACCGAATTGACCAAACATCACCTGGTCTCTTATCATTTCACCAATATTGAAACGGTTATCGGCAATGGCTGGTTGGGTTTAGTAAAACATGTGCCTTTTAACCGCATTATTGTTTCAGCAGCCGCGCCGAAAATCCCAGTTGCTTTGACTGAACAGCTGGCGCACGGCGGAAGCCTGGTTATGCCAGTGGGGGAGGACATTCAGGATTTAGTTTTACTAAAAAAATCGGAAACGGGAGAGGTTACCGAAGAACATCATCCAGGCTACCAATTTGTGCCATTAATTTCATCAGATAAAAAATAATTTATGTACGCAGTTATTCTAGCCGGCGGTACAGGCACCAGGCTTTGGCCGGTTTCACGCTTTGGCCAACCAAAGCAGTTTCAGCCATTTTTGGGCAAGCATACTTTACTGCAAAAAACTTTTTTGCGGATTAAAAAAGGTTTCCCCAGCAATAAAATTTTCATCTCCACCAATCAAAAACAGCGGCTGACTATTTTAAAGCAGCTGCCAAAGTTTCCTAAAAATCAATTTATATTGGAGCCGGAAAAGCGCGATACGGCTCCGGCTCTGGGCTTGGTCGCGGCTTTTCTGGCTAAGCTTGATCCGGAGTCAATTTTTTTCACAGCCAATGTGGATCATTACATTGAAAAAGAAAAGGAATTCCGTCGAGTTTTGAAATTGGCTGAAACAGTGGTTAAAAAACACCCAAAGTCCATTACTTTAGTAGGGGTAAACCCAACCTATCCGGAAACCGGTTATGGTTATATTAAAATGGGCAAACCGGTTTTTCGGGTTGACGGCCATGAGGTTTTTAATGTTGATCGTTTTGTGGAAAAACCGAATTTGGAAACGGCCAAGGATTATTTGAAGCGCTGGGAATATCTGTGGAACCCGGCAATTTTTGTCTGGCAGGCGCAGACCCTGCTGGATTTATTCAAAAAATATCTGCCCAATCATTACCGGATTTTAATGCGGATTCAGAAGGCCATTGGCACTTCCAAACAAAATCAGGTTATCAAAGCTGAATTCCCGAAAATGAAGCCCATTTCCATTGATTACGGTATTATGGAAAAGGTAAAGCATATGTTCGTCCTGCCGGCGGATTTGGGCTGGGCAGATATCGGCCATTGGCGGACTGTCAGGGATGTTTTACAGAAAAAGCCGGCCGCGAATGTAATTCATGGTCGTCATATTGGTTCAGCTGAAAACTCTTTGATTTATGGCTACACTAAAAGAATAATCACCACGGCTGGCCTTAAGGACATGATTATTGTTGACACTGAAGACGCACTTTTAGTCTGTCCGGCTGATTCAGCCCAGGATGTAAAAAAAATCGTGGAAGAGCTGAAAGCAAAAAAATTAAAAAACTTGCTCTAAAATGAAAAAAATTTTGTTAGCATCAGCCGGCGGGATTTTAGTGGTTTTAATCATTTTGATAATTTGTTTTTTAAAAATTTCCAAGGCACCAGGAGCTTTTGCTGAAAATCAAAATATAGAAATTGTTTCGGGCCAGGGAGTTTCACAAATTGCCGAGGCTTTGCAGGCCAAGGGTTTAATTAATGACACTTTGGTTTTTAAAATTGAAGTAGCTCTGGGAGGAGTCAAAAGCGATTTCAAAGCCGGGACTTTTGTCATTCCTGCTCGTTCAAACATCAGCCAGATGATCGAAACATTGACCAGCCAGCCTAAACCGGATGAAGTGGAAGTCAGGATTCCAGAAGACGCGACTGCCAAGGAAATTGCTTTGATTCTGGAGCAAAAGGGCGTTATGACAGCTACTGAATTCGCTAGTATTGCCAGCACCACCGATTCCAGGGACATTGCCCCGGATAATATTTATTGGTTTTTGAGCGATAAACCAAGCACCGCAACCTTGGAAGGTTTTTTGTTTCCGGATACCTACCGGTTTTTTGAAAAAGCCACTCCGGCCCATGTTTTAAAAAAGTTTTTGGATAATTTTAAATTAAAAGTGCCCAGAGAAATTTTGGACAAAATTATCGCGGACGGACATACTCTTTACGAGGGGATTACCCTAGCCAGTATTGTGGACAAAGAGGTTAAAACCGATTCTGATCGCAGGCTGGCCGCTGGAATTTTTTGGAAAAGATTGAAAATGGGCATGGCTTTGCAGTCAGACGCCACAGTAAACTATGTAACCGGCAAGCAGGCTTTGCAGCCGACTAATGAAGATATTTCCTCTGATTCGCTTTACAATACTTATAAATATAAAGGCCTGCCGCCCGGGCCGATTGGCAATCCTAGCCTGTCAGCCATCAGAGCAGTGGCTTATCCGGAGATGTCAAATTATTTATTTTTTTTGACCAAACCTGACGGCACCACGGTTTTCAGCCAGACTTACGAAGAACACTTGGCCGATAAAAGAAAATATCTGCAGTAATTTATGAAAAAATTTTTGCCAATAGTAATTTCCGTGGGCGGTTCATTAATCGCGCCGGGAGGAATTGATACGAATTTTTTAAGGCAATTTAGGCGGCTGATTTTGGGTCAGATAAAAAAAGGCAAAAGATTTATTTTAATTGTCGGCGGCGGCAAGATCGCCAGAATTTATCAAAAATCAGCCAGGCAGGTGGCAAAGCTGACAGATGAAGATTTGGATTGGCTGGGTATTCATGCTACCAGGCTGAATGCCCATCTTTTAAGGACCATTTTTCGGGATTTTGCTTTTCCGCAAATCATCACTAACAGGCGGAAGATTAATCCAAAAATCCAGGCAGTCATAATAATCGCCGCGGGTTTTAAGCCTGGCTGTTCAACAGATTACGACGCGGTTTTATTGGCCAAAGCTTACCATGCTGGAACTATCATTAATCTTTCCAATATCAACTGGGTTTATACCAAAGATCCGAGGAAGTTCAAATCCGCCAAGCCAATAAAAAATATTTCTTGGCAGGATTTTCAAAAAATAGTCGGTACAAAATGGGATCCTGGCAAAAACGCGCCTTTTGATCCAGTGGCCAGCAAGTGGGCAAAGAAGTGGGGAATGAAGGTGATCATCTGCAACGGCAAGAATTTCAAGAATTTACGCAAGATTTTAAGCAATAAACCAAGTCAGGGCACTATAGTCAGCTAAATGATTTGATCCAGCACCACTTTCTAAAACTTATAACCACAACTATTATTGAAAGTGGTGTTGGATTTGACAAATTTTTTGGCATAAGTTAGACTATTTTTACGGTATCCACAGACCGTGGGTAGCTCCACAAAAAAAGGAGTGTAAAATCCACGCAGGAAAACCGCTTAGCATCCCAATTTTGGGATTAACAGTCTGTGGAACCCGCAGATTTTTTTGTAACTTCTCTAAATTTTTCGGTGAAGTAGGTCTAATTAATAAGTAATTAGCGGAAAATTTCGCAAGAAGTTACAATCCCGCAGAGCGAAACGATTGTGGGATAATCAACTAAATTTATATGGCAAAATCTAAAGTCCAGAAGCAAGAAACCATAGAAAAGTTTCAGGAGAATTTAAAAGGCATGAAAGTTGCGGTGTTTGCGGCCATTGACGGCCTGACGGTCAAAGAAATTACCAAATTGCGAAAGGAAATGCGGGAAGCAAGAGTGAATTTTGTCGGCTTAAAAAAGACTTTATTCAAGCTGGCTTTGAAAAAAAGCAGTTTTGATGTTGAGCCGGTAAACGTTTTTCGCGGAAATGTGGGTATTGCCTTTGGATTGGAAGATGAAGTCAAGCCAGCCAGTATTTTGCAGGCCTTTTCCAAAACCAACAAAAAACTGCAATTTGTCGGCGGTATTCTGAACGGCAAATGGATTGCGCCAGCCGAGGTGAAAAGTCTGGCCAACCTGCCGAGCAAAGATATTTTATTGGCAAAACTGGTTGGCACGATCAAAGCGCCGATTTCCGGCTTGATAAATGTTTTAGTCGGGCCTATGCGCAGTTTTGTCCAGGTGTTAAAGGCCAAAGCTGAAAAAACCTCTTAATTTATTTTATTATTAATTATTAATTTTTTAAACATATGCCTGAAGAAAAAAAGAGCGTTGAGGTTCCAGAAAAGTTCAAAGCTTTAGTGGAACAAATAGAAAAATTGTCGGTTGTGGACCTGGCTGAATTGGTCAAGGTTCTGGAAGACAAGTTTGGCGTTTCCGCAGCCGCGCCTATGATGATGGGTGCTATGCCCGCTGCCGCAGGAGCAGCCGGTGAAGCTGGTGCAGAGGAAAAGTCCACTTTTAATGTGGAATTAACCAGCGCCGGCGGCAGTAAAATCGCCGTCATTAAAGTCTTGCGGGAAATTACTGGTAAAGGCCTGAAAGAATCCAAGGACTTGGCTGATGCCGCGCCAAAGGTGGTGAAAGAGAACGCCAGCAAAGAGGAAGCCGAGGAGTTGAAGAAAAAGCTGGAAGAAGCCGGCGCGAGCGTAACTTTAAAGTAATTTAAATTATCCAAATTAAATAAGGTCTACCGTGTATATGGTAAACCTTATTTTTTAACCTAAAATTTTGACATTATGATTTTCCGTCCCGCGCCATCAGTATGGAGTGAATAATATAGGGGGTCCCTCACTTCATTCGGGACGAAAGGTTAAGTTTTACTTGACCTTCGGTTTTTATTCGGTTATAATAAGATATAGCGAGCTAGCAAGTTAGTTAATTTTTATAGAAAAATCCCTTATTTTATCAGTCTGCTAGCTTGCCAACTTGCTAATACCTAAATTGCAAATTTATGTTAGTTTTTCACGAACAGCCGCATGAAAAAGTCAGGGTTTTTGTGGACTTCTCGCCTGGCCAAAATAATTTTAAGCGAGTTATCCCCAGGGCCTTTTTTTGGGCTGGCAAAAGGTATGATATTCAGAGTGTTAATTTGGTCTACCAGCGCCGGCGAGGGAATAAACAGGATTGGTGTTTTGCCGTGTCTGACCAGGCTAACGCTTTTGTTTTATTATTCAATCCTGAAAATTTAGAATGGATCTTGGAGGAAGTCCAGGGTCAATAATATGCAAAAAATTATCTCTCATTTCGACCCCGCCAGTGGATTAGATACCAGTTACCGGCGGGGCGTCGCCACACAACAGTGTTAGAGTTGGAAGTTTGATTTGTTACTAGAGTGGATCCGTATAAACTCCCAAGTAAATAGTATATGCAGCGAATTATTTTACATTTTGACATGAATTCATATTTCGCCTCCGTGGAACAGCAGGCTAATCCCTTTTTGCGCGGAAAGCCCGTGGGCGTTTGTTCGACCATGTCCAGGCGCGGTTGCATAATTGCTTCATCGCGCGAGGCCAAAACTTTTGGCGTAAAAACCGGCTGTCGGGTAGATGAGGCGAAAATGTTATGCCCGCAAATAAAATTAGTGGAAGTTGATCCGCCAAAATATCGGTCAACTACGGAAAATATTGTCAGGCTTTGCAAGGAATACACCAGTGAAATCGAGCTTTATTCCATTGACGAAGCGTTTTTGGATTTTTCCGGACTGATAAAATCTTTTCACCAAGCTGAAACGCTTGGCCAAATTATCAAGACCAGGATCAGGCAGGAAGCGGGGGAATGGTTGAATTGCTCAATGGGTATTTCTTACACCCGCTGGTTGGCTAAGTTCGCCGGCGACACAGCACCCAAAGGCGGTATAGTTATTGTAAATCCCCAAAACCGCTTGACTTATTTAAAAGGTCGTGATCTACAGGAAGCCTGGGGCATTGCCGGCGCTTTAGCCAGCCGGCTGAACGCCTTAAACATTTTTACTTTGGATGAATTGGCCAGATATTCGCCCATAAACCTTTTGGAAGTTTTTGGCATAAGAGGCTATAAACTTTGGGCTAATGTTAATGGTATTGAATTGGCCGGCTTGGAACAAAGAAAAATTCCAAAGTCCATAGGCCATAGCCATGTTTTGCGCAAGAGAAATCGTGATGAAAAATTCCACAAAGCCGTGATTATGCGTTTGGCAGAAAGGACCGGCCGAAGGTTGCGGGAAATGAATTTGGAAGCGCACGGGATTTATGCCTTTATGAGAGCAGAAGGTTTGGGCGATTTTGGCGTCAGTAGAAAAGTTTTTCAGCCGATCCTTACAACCTGGAGTATTTACCGGCAAGTGTTGGAAATTTTAGCCCCTTTTCTTAAAAAGGGCATGCCAACTTTTTTCGCTCTGGGTTTATTTAATCTTCAGCCAAAATCTGATCAGTTAAGCTTATTTGAAAAACCCAAATCTTTGAATTTGGTTAAGGCTTTGGATATTATCAATAATAAATACGGCGAAGAAACTATTGTCCAAGGCGATTTGGCTGGGTTAAGTGATGGCCACGCGCCAGACAGGATTGGTTTTCGGAAAACTGTGGGGCTGGATGATTAGTCGCCGGTATTTAAAAAAGACAGGGAGGCTCCTGTTTTTTGCTATTTTCCAGAAGAATTATTATTTTTGAATGTCAATAGTTTTAATGTTATTTCCTTCCAGCAAATAAATTTTTTGAGTCCGCTCATTAACCGCGATATTAGTTGCGGTTGAGATTGCGTCGGCCGTGTATTGGTTAATAAATTTGCCGGCCTTGGTAAAGACCACGATTCTTTTTAAGCCCGGATCAAGAATGTAAATATTCTGCAAAGTGGTGTCTGCAGCGATTTTTTTGGCAGAAGTTAAGGGCGGCTCCACAGCAGATATGGCCAATTGAACCCTTTGGCCCTGGGTTAATTTGATTATTTCACCTTGATTGGTCAAAACATATAAACTGCCGTCAACTGCCAAATCAGCAGCATTATCAAGTTTGAGCGCTCCTTTAAGCCAGCTTACGGCTTTGTAGCCTGGTCCTTGGCGCGTGGCCTTTAGAATCAGATTGTTCGCCACATCAATGGTATAAAGGGCTGTGTTGTAGCTGACAAAGCCAGTCAGGTTAGCATTGGTATTCGGCAATACCAAACTTAATCCGGAGCCTTTGGTAGCTGTTGGTTTTTGTTCGATGATTTCAAAATTGGAAGTTAAGGCGATCAGGCTGCCGCTGCCAAAAGCGGTTATTTCCGAAACATCAGCATTACCCGGAAGAATGGCCAAATTTTTCTGTTCACCGGTCGAAGCATTAATAGAAATCAGTTGATTGTTGTTGGCGTCAATCGTAAATAAGCTTTTGCTCAAAAGCGTAAGACTGATTGGTTTAATTTTTGCATCCAGAGTAGTAAGGTTTTGGGGGTTAGCGGCAATTTCGTGTCGAGTTTTGGCCAAAACTGCTTCCAGGTCAGCCAGCAATTTGGCTCGTTGTTCTTGTTCGGATTTGGATTCATTCGGCAGAGTGTTGATTTGTTGTTTGGCATCATTCAAAAGATTTTTTACCCGGTCTTCGTCGCCGTAAAGCAGAGCAGACTTGGCAGTTTCGATATTATTTTGGATTGATGTAACAGTGTTATTGGTTTGCTGATTTTTGCTTGAGCGTTGACGCTGAACCCCAGCGATGATCAAAGCAATAGCAACGACGACAGCAATGACCACAGTACTTAAGAAAAGCAGTCTGGATTTTTGAGGTAAGTTTTTTACCGTGCTTACTTGTTTTTCGATAGCAACTGGAATTTGCTGGGGAGTGCGTTTTAAATTATTGCCAAGAGTTCTGATGGAACTGAAAACTTTTGGCGTGGCCTGGATTGCCTTTTGGCTTCCTTGCCAAATAAAACGAGGGATCTTACTGAAAATGGTTTTGCGGATTTCCTTGGCAACCAACCGCGAACGCGAAGGGGAAAGGACTTGGCCAGTTCGGATTTGGTTTGGTCTTTCAAGCGGTGTTTCCTCCGACTCCAAGGTCGCGGGAATTCTAGTAGGTTTTCGCAAGACCCAAGCTCTGAAAAGAATTCTTGCTTCACGGAAAAATCTCCTGCCGCCCTTTTTAATTGCCGGCCAAAGTGAAGGCGTTAAAAATTCCTGGGTTTGAGCGTTTTGATTCAGCATGTTTTCAATCGACCTCTGCGGCGCGCCCGCGATATTTTGAGAAGGTTTCTGTTCCTGAATCGCGGACGCATTTTGCGCTTCTGCAACCTGGCCACGGAGAATTATTGAGGCAAAGGCGGTATTGTTTAAATTTTTTCTTAAACTTTCTTCCAAATTTTTGGCTGAATCACCTAAAGGCATATCAACGATCGTTCTCCTTAGTTTCTCTATGGAGAAGTAATCCAGGATATTGGCCGTGCTAAAAAGTATTGAATCATTACTCTTCAATTCCCCCGAAGCAATTGAAGTGAAGATTTTCACCGGGTTGATTCTTTGCATTCGGTTTCTGTTGCCCAAAAGATCGACTACCTTTTTGTCATGAAACAAAAAGCCTAGAAGCCTCCCCGCATCCGCAAAATAAATCCGTTCGTCTCGGACATTAAAGATTATCATGGAAAAATTATCCACCCAGCCGGACCCAAAATCGTTTATTAGCTCGCCCAAATGCAGATTGCAGGCCTGAATGGCATGTTCAAAAGCCACTTCAGCGTTTACTTCCGGGGAGGTGTAATATGCGGCCTTCAAAAAATCCTGCAAACGGCTTAAAAGTTCCTGGTTGATCCTATCGGCCGAGTTTATTTCCGCGACAAAACCAAGTTTTCCAAGGGTTCTTTCTTCAGCCGGACTGGGCCTGGCAATAAAAACATGGGTCGTTGTGCGGCTGTTGGTAGCGTCATAAATCAGTAATTTTTCGATTTTGTTCATGCTTGTTTAAGTCAGCTTATTTAAAGTATACTACAGCTATCTATATAGAGTGAAATGCACTTATGCTCGAGAAATTATTTGGTTCCACCACCCGGTACGCTCTCTTAAGGCTCTTGGTTTTTAATGCCAATAGGTTTTACCTTATTTCAGAATTATGCCGGAAAACCGGCTTAAGCCCTGCGGCAATTCGGGCGGAAATAAAGAGGCTCAATGAAAGCGAATTAATCAGTATCGATGAAAAAGATGGCAACTTGAATATCCAGGCAAATGCCGAAAATCCTCTTTTTCCGGAATTGAGAGCTCTTTTTTTAAAAGCCCAGATATTGACTGAATATAATTTCGGCGCAAAGATTCAAAAGATCGGCCGGGTTGCTTACGCCGCGCTAACAGGCTACTTTACGAATGTCAACGAAGCTAAGACCGACATCTTTATAATTGGCACGGTCAATCGGCTTAAGCTAAGAAAAATAGTAAGAAGGTTTCAAAAAGAGATAGACCATGAGCTGCGCTATACGGTAATGTCCAAAAAAGAATACCAATACCGCAATGACATTACGGACAGATTTCTTTATGACATTTTGGAAAACCGTAAAATCGTTTTAGTAGACAGGTTGCATTAATGAGCACCTTGATATTTTTGTTGATCAAAGCCGAAGATGGCAGTCTGTCAGTTGCTAAAAAACAAGGCAACCAGATTTCGATTAAAACAAAGTACAGCCGTCTTTTTAAAGATGCTGATTTTTTAAAATTACTTAATCAGGTTTATAAACCTCAAAAAGACCAAAAATTGGAGGCGATATTTTTGAGCATGGACAAACAAAGCTTTTCTTCAACCAGAGCATTGGTCAGTTCAGTAAATGCCCTGGCCTTTGTTAATAAATGTCCGGCAATTCGTTTATCGTTTTTTTCCCCTAGAACCCTGGTTAAAGAACTTTTCGAATCGGGTAAAAAATCCTTGTCAAAAAATTCTGGTCAGTTTATAAAAGCAAGCTATGCCAACCCGCCCAATATCACTAAGCCCAAAATTAAAGTTGCGAAATTTCATATTTCTGCCGGCGGTTTAATATTTAACAAAGCAAATGGGAAAATGCTTTTTATCCGGCGGATTGACTCTGGCAAAGTTGGCTTGCCTAAAGGCCACCAGGAATTAGGTGAAAGCTTAGCAACCACGGCCATCAGAGAGATTGGGGAAGAAACTGGTTATTATGACATAAAACATCTTGGTAAATTAAATGTTGTGAAATATCGTTTTACAGTTAATGGTGAACTTCATGAAAAAACCGAGCACCAATTTTTATTTTTACTAAATTCAGCAAAGACCAAAGACCGTCTTAATTCAAGCGAGGTAAGGAATTTGCAGAATTTTTGGTTGTATCCCCGGCGGGCGCTTGAAAATCCCAATCTTTACCCTGGTCTAAAAGACACAATTAATAAAGCAGTCTTTATTTTGCGTAAACGCGGTTTGACAAATAAGTAGGATGGAACTATTTTTTAAATTGGGTATTTAGGTTTCTTTCTTTCATACCCCACTAGACAAACTCAATTTCTCCCACCCAGATTACAAGAGTTTGCTTATCGGGGTTTTTATTTTAGCTTTGTCAAAAGGGATCATGGGTTAATAATGAGATTTTATGCGGGTGTTGCCGAAAAATTATTTTTAAACAAGCCAAAATTTAATCTTGGCTTTGCGTGTGGTTTTTCCGGCAAATCAGGCTGGGGATGCCAGGCAATTACTTTGTAACGCAGGGCTAAGCCGGCTCGACCTAGAAGTGAGTAGATATTTTCAGATGTTTCATTAATAAAGTCTTTGACTGAATTGACGCCGCTGTTTTTGAGTTTTAAGGCGTTTTGCTTACCCAGACCTGGCAAAAAACGAATAGGCACTTGTTGCAAATTAAACTTATCTGCCTTGTCAAAATAACGGAATCCGGGTTGGTGTAATGTCAGGTTGGCCAGCTTAGCCAAAACCGGTGAACTGCCAAAGCCTGCAACTATTTTACACTCCAGTTCTTGCCAGCAGATATTTTGGATTTTCAAAAACATAGCCGCTCTTTCTATGGGTGTGGAGTAGGGGATTCTTAGTAAAATTTCATGCTGGTTTGAGTTGATAACCCCACCCAATTTTTTCGAGATTTTAATAAAATTATTGGCAAAACCTTTTAAGTGATTTGATTGAATTGGTCTGATTACCAAACGCGGAGTGATTTGCAAAGCTTTTTTTAAGCCCAAACCTTTTTTAATGCCAAGGTTTGCGGCCATGGCATTACAGTCAACAATTTTCAATTCTGAATCTTCATTTTCAATAATTGCTAAAGGAGAATTTCTAAAACGGGGATTGAGCGCTTCTTCCACGCTGGCGGCAAAGTGCCAGATTGAAACCAGCAAATAATGATGATTGACTAATTCCGTATTAGTTTTTTGATTATTCATATATCTTTTATACAAATTCATGGTTTATAAACTTTCGAAAAGGTTTTTAAATTTTTTCTACCATCCCGCCAGGTTACTGTATAAATTTGTAACGGCGGGATGGTTTCCCGCAAAATAATTTATTTTTTGCTTATGATTTAATTAAGCGGGAAACCAAATAAAAACCGAAGATAATTAACAAAAAAATTTAGTACTTTCTGATGACACCAATGACTTTGCCTTGGATAGTGACATTTTTTACATCAATGGGTCTGTAATTTTGATTGGCCGGTTGCAGGCGGATAAAGTTTTTCTTTCTGAAGAATTTTTTTAAAGTGGCGCTGCCATCGTCTAAAAGGGCAACCACCATATCGCCGTCTTTGGCCAATTCGGTTTTTTCAACCACCACCAAATCACCGTCGCCGACCAGGCTTTCAATCATGGAATCTCCCCGTACTTTTAAGATGTAAGCGTTTTTCTTGCCGACTAAGTTTGGCGGCACCGGAATCATGTCTTGTTTATTTTCAAAAGCTTCAATCGGAGAGCCGGCGGCAATAGTGCCGACCAAAGGTAGAAGCGTTGAAGCAGCCTCCAATTCTTCTTTGGGATCAGGTTCCAAAACCTGAATACCTCGGGTATTATTTTTATCTCTTTTAATAAAGCCTGATTTTTCCAAAAAAGTCAGGTGCTCGTGGACCGTAGCCAGAGAGGATAATTTAAAAGCCTTGGCGATTTCCGTTAAAGTCGGGGCATAACCGCGTTCGCGGATATATTTTCTAAGAAAATCCAGAATTGCTTTTTTTTGTTTATGTAATACCGGTGCCATAGGTAAGGGGATTATAGCCGAAGTAAAACCGAATATCAATAATTGGTTTATTTTTTAATAAGGTTTTATTAGGTTTTTAGTTAACAACCATTATTGAGGCGAAAAGACTTGTGGATAACTTTTTAGCTGATATTAGCCTAGAAACAGGACTAATCTATTAATTTGCTCGCAAAAGCTGCTATTTTTGTGGAAAAGTGGTATTGACGGGATTTTATTAATAATTTAGTATGTAAATCCACAGTAAAACAAATACAGCGACGGGCGATAAGTGTCGCCCACATTAACAAGTCGGTCGAAGCATGAATGGAGAGCCTAAAAGTCTGAAAGGACTTTTATTCTCAAGTGATTTAGTTCACATCCAGCGCGTACGACTACGGCATACTTTTATCTTGATGGGTAAACCATCTTTATGATGAATTGTAAGCGGTTAAACGCGTTCAACATGTTTTTTCTAAGTGTGTCCAGCAATGGTACGTCTGGAAAAAGCGCCCGTTGCGCACTAGCCTTTACTCCCTTTGGGAGAATAGTTATATTGTCAGGTTTATATCTGATCACCGGAAATATGGTATTTTTTGACACATGATGCCGGTTAATCTAGTGTTTATTAAAGACTAGCATGCGCTTCCTGCGTGGATTCGAACCGACTTTCTTTATTTGGGCCTTCCTTAGCGAAGGCCCTTTTTTTACTATGATAAAAATCGCCGGCTTTAGCCGGCGTGTGCGTTTTCTAGCGTAGCTCCCGGGAGTACAATAAACTCACCTCAAAAATAGGAAGGA
>PEXW01000065.1 GCA_002774575.1 Candidatus Kerfeldbacteria bacterium CG08_land_8_20_14_0_20_43_14 | reverse complement strand
TGCGCAAAACATTTTCCGCAAAATCCCAAGTTTTGTCATCTTTGTAATATTTTTTTGTATCTTGCCGGTCGCCTAATGACAGCCTGTACATATAGTCTTTGCCTTTTTTTAAACCCAGGTTTTTATTAATGAAATCAATTAGCTTCAGAACTTCTTTAATTTCCGCTTCGGCTTGTTCCGGTGCCAAAAAAATGTGGGCGTCAGCCAAGGTAAACATCCTTACCCGCATCAGGCCAGACAGTTCGCCGCTTTTTTCATACCTAAATTGTGAGGCCAGTTCGGCCAAACGCAATGGCAGTTCGCGGTAACTTCTGGGCTTAGATTTAAAAAGCATGAAATGGTGCGGGCAGGTCATGGGCCGCAAAATCAGCTCATCATCATCGACTTTCATAACCGGGTACATAGTGTCTTTGTAATAGGGATAATGGCCGGAAATTTTGTAGAGTTCGGTTTTAGCCAGCGGAGGAGTATAGACATGCTGATAGCCGCGCTTTAATTCCTCATCAACCGTGAATCTTTCCAGCTCGCGGCGGATTATAGAGCCTTTGGGCGTCAGCATTGGCAAGCCTTTGCCCACTTGATCGGCAAAAACAAACAATTCCAAGTTTTGGCCCAATAGGCGATGATCGAGCTTTTTGGCCTCTGCCTGCATTTGCAGATATTCATTCAGAGTTTTTTTGTCTTCAAAAGCCACGCCGTAAATTCTGGTCAGCATTGGATTTTTTTCACTGCCTCGCCAATAAGCTCCGGCAACATGCGTTAATTTGAAAGCTTCAGTCGGGATTTCCGTGGTTGAAACAATATGCGGGCCTGCGCATAAATCCAGAAATTTTCCGGATTGGTAATAAGTCAGGGGCTGTTTTGCTTTGGCCAACTCCTCAATCAATTCCAGCTTGTATTTTTGGTTTTTGGAAATCTCCCTGGCTTCTGGCAGGGATTTGTTGAGCTTTTCAAAAATCAGTTTTTGGCCAATAAATCTTCTCATTTGTTTTTCCAGCTTGGGCAGATCCGCATCAGTAATCGGCTGGGGCAGGTCAAAATCATAATAAAAGCCATTATCAATAACCGGGCCAATGCCAAGCTTGGCTTGGGGGAATTTTTCCAAGACTGCCATGGCCAAAAGGTGGGAAAGGGAGTGACGAATTTTATTGAGTTGTTCGTTGTCCATAAATTTAAAGTTTAAAATAAACCCAAAGCTTTTAAGCTCGGGGTCCAAATTGGACGGTTCCACCCGGATTTCTCTATCAAATGATAGAGCGCTCATTTTTCGTAAGAGTTAGGCTGTTTTGCTCCTGTTAAGCGCAGGCAAGCGGTTGGTGGCCGCTTCAATCCTCTTTAGCAATAATATACTTCTATTTGGAAAAATTAACAATGTTGTTAATTTTAACAGATAAGCTATAAATAATTCGTGCCAAAAAAATGGCATTTGCACATCATAAGGAGGAAAAACCTATGATGCAAAAAAAATTTTTTGAACCGAACAACCGCGGCCCGACCCAGCAGACTAACTTGTAGTTAACCGCTTCTTCGAAAGAGAGTAGTCATGTGACTACTCTCGATTTTTTAATACTTTTGGTTCGACTAATTTGCCCGTTGGATTTCCAGTTGCAGGTTATTTTTGTCGCTAGTAATTTTTTTGTTCCAGAAGGGCGAAAGTTCAATCAGCACATTAGAAACCGCCGGGTAAGTGGCCAGCAAGGTCCGGACATCAGCTTGGTCTTTTCCTGTATAGCTTTCGGGTTTCAGCAAGATATGACTTGGCGCTAATGTGGTCTTGCCAGTAGCGGTGATTTCAAAATCAGCCCTGGCTTTGGCACTGTCATAAGAATTTACAGTAAATTTTAAATCCGAGCTGCTTATTGTGAGAAGCTGTAAATCCTTGGTTATAGTAGAATCCAGAATTTTTTGGGCGGCTTCCAAAACCTTGGCTTCATCAACTGCAATGCCAATGGTTTTTACCGTGAGTTTGAGGTTATAGCTGGCCTTTTGATCGCCAATTTTCGGGCCTTCGCGCTTGGTTACACCCGCATAAATCATGTCCGGGAAAAGCTTGCGGCCGGACGGCAGCAGCTTTTGCAAGTCAGCCAAAGCTTTTTCAATTGCGGCTTTTTTCAAAACATCTTCAGCATTAGCCAATTCAGTAGCTGCTAAGCCTGGTAAATCAGAATTTTGGGTTTTGGTTTCCTCGCCATAAAAGTCTTCTGTCGCGATGCCGTAAATTTTATCCTGCAAACCCGGCCAAAGCCCGGGGATGGTAAAGTGAGTGTCTTTTTTCAAGGTGCCCTTTTCTCCGGCTTCGTCAGCCACAATTAAAGCCGTAACATTGCCGCTGGCCGGAACATTAATTCTTTCCTGAATTCTGAAAATTAAACCATCCGGCGATTTAAAGCGGGTGGTAGCCATCAAAGGCTGGACTTTGGAATTATTGTTAATGATTTTTATTTTTCCCCTGGCTTTGCCGGTAAAGGTTGGCGTTTCGGTTGGTTTTTGGACTGGCTTGGTTTCAACTTGAAAAGTCTGTTCCACTTCAACGGTTTTTTCAATAAATGCTGCCGGGATATCGTCGTTAACCGGCGTGGCCGCAGCAGTCAGAGTGGACTTGGCTTCAACGGTTTGCGGCGTCCAGGTAAAATTTACCCGGCTGTGGCCCAGGGCCAGGAACAAAACTCCGGCTAAGACCAAAATGGCCACGGCCAAAAAACCGAAAACCAGGTATTTTTGCTTTGGAGTGGTGGTGTGATGAGGGTGGTGTTCTGGCATATTTTATTGGATTAAATTTGTAGGGCCAATTTGCTGGGTCAGTTCAGACCAAGCTTGCTGGCTGTTAATTTTAAAATTTGTTTTAATTCTCTTTCCGCCATTGCCGTTTTGGGTTAACAATTCCACAGGGGTTGAACCCGGATATTTTTCCAAAAGATTTTTTAAAGCTTCGAATTTTTCTTTGCTGATCTTGGCTTCCAGCTTGATGGTCAGGGGACGGTAGCCACTCTGATTATCAGCGTAAACTTGTAGAGCTTTTGTGTCCAGCTCCCGGGCTGAATCAGCCAGCAGTTTGGTTTCACCGTCTTTATCTGAAACTTTTCCTTCAACTAATATCAGCCGGCCTTCCACCCATAGTCCCGGGGTTTGTAAAAGCAATTTTGGAAAGATCAGGATTTCAACCGCGCCGGCCGCATCCTCAATTCTGACAAAAAGCATGGACTCGTTTTTTTTGGTCAGAATTTTTTGGATTTTGGTGACAATGCCGCCGACCCTGACCCGTTCATCCCGCGTATGCTCTGACAAACGGCTAATTGGCGTGGCAATCAGGCTAAGCTGTTCTTGATATTCCCGCAAAGGGTGGTCGGAAAGGTACAAGCCAACCAATTCCTTTTCCCATTGCAAGCATTGGTTTTTGCTGGCCGGTTCTGTGGGCTTTAATCGCAAAATCGGAC
>PEXW01000034.1 GCA_002774575.1 Candidatus Kerfeldbacteria bacterium CG08_land_8_20_14_0_20_43_14 | reverse complement strand
ATAAGTTTGTTTATTTTGGGAGGGTATGTACGGCCTTCGGAAAGTGGCAAGTTAACTCTGGAAGTTTTGCCCTACAAAGACAGGGCGGTGATTTACGGATCAGGTATAATATGGAATTTAATTATAGGTTTTGCCGTCTTTGCTTTCTACGATTTTTGGTTCTCGCAAGATTGGCTGCATGCAATTCGCTTATTGCTTATTGGTTACTTAATATTTTTATTAAGAAAAGAATTGTGCCGGTATTTTTTTCCGATTATTAGCCCGCTTGTTTTAATGGTTACGGCATGGGCGATATTTTTTCTTTTGCCCTTAAGCAGTCAAGGCGGGCTGGTTTTGATGGTGCAAGAAGCCAGCAGAATGAATGTTGCCGAGGCAGTTAAATTTGTTGCCAGTTTTTCATTAGGTTTGGGCTTAGCAAATATGTTTCCTTTGGTATTTTTTGACGGCGGCAGGATAATACTGGATTTGATTCGTAAGTTTTATCCAAAACTGGAAAACGCCTATAGTATAACTACGGTATTTTTTGCCGCGATTACAATTGCCTGGCCTATTGCCCTGGATATCATAAGATTGCTTTTTTAAAACAATTAGCCCTCTGAAATTTCAGAGGGTTTTGTTTTTAGTTAACCTCATCCTCGTTTTGTGAGAGGGAGGGAAAGCATTGTTATTTACAAGGCAAGATTTATCAATTTTGCTATTAATTCTTTGTAAGCAAGTCCGGAAATTTCCCAAAGTTTTGGGTACATAGAAATCGATGTAAATCCGGGCATGGTATTTATTTCATTTAGATAAACTTTTAGGTTTTTATCCAATAAAAAATCTACCCTGGCCAAGCCGCTACAACCAGCCAATTTATAAGCAGTAAGAGCGATTTTTTGAATTTCTTTAATTTTTTGCATAGGCAATTTTGCAGGTAATTCAAAATCAGCCTTACCATCAAGGTATTTATCGTTATAGTCATAAAATTCATTATGCGGAATTACCCGGCCCGGCAAAGAAACTTGATATGTTTTATCTGAATTGCCTAAAACCGAGATTTCAACTTCCCGGCAATTATTAACGGCTTCTTCAATAACAACAGTGGGATCAAATTTGTTAGCCTTTTTAATTGCTTGGCTTAACTGGTTTTTGGATTTAACTTTGGAAATTCCAACGGATGAGCCGGTTGTTGCCGGCTTAACAAAAAGCGGATATTTTAGCTGATTTGTTTGAAGTGAGCTTTTAGATTTAATTTCATTTAAAATAACAAATTTTGGCTTGCGAATGCCAGCCATAGTCATTAACTGATTAAAAATTGCTTTGTTAAGACAGATTATCGAACTTGAGAGATTAGCCCCGACATAAGGGATATTTAAAGTCTTAAAAAATCCCTGGATTGCGCCATCTTCACCGCCTAAGCCATGTAAAACCGGGAAAGCCACATCGATTATGGTTGGAAGTTTATTTAGGTCAGCTTTTTTTAATTGGGCAAATTTTTTTCTAAAATCAAATTCAAAGCATTTTTTGCTTGCCAGATGCTTCCCTGTTTATCAATATAGAACTGAACAATTTTGAATTTAACTTTGTCGATGTTATCAATAATGCTTTTGGCCGACCATAAAGAGATTTGGTGTTCGGTGGAAATTCCGCCAAAAAATATACCAACCCTTACCTTTTGCATATAATAAATTCTTGAGATTTAATATCGTCGATAATTTCTTTTTGTTCTTTTTCATCTTTAGTATCGAATGCCCTGCATTTTGTGTCTTTGCAAATTTGCGGTCTATTTTCATAGTCATTACACTTCCCTGTTTCTTTATTCAGATTAGTACAATCATAAGACTCTAATTTGATAGGGCCCCTTTCCTCCTTGGGTATTAAAATTCCACCTCTATCCTTGAAAGGGAGTTTATCAAATTCGTCTTTTTTGTGATCTTTAAAACCCTCTTTTAGTTTAACAGGATTACAACATGCATTGCAATTGTGTTTTAGACAAGGATTTTCTTTTTCCATTTTTACTTTTTCAACCCCTGAACCAGCATGGTGATTTTTCTTTCCCGATCATGATCCAGTTCAACCAGCATGATTTGCTGCCAATGGCCTTTGACTAATTTGCCCTGCTCAATGATTAAAGTTTCCGAACAATGCAAAAGCATGGCCTGGGCGTGCGCGTGGCCATTGATGCATTCGTGCACTACGCCGCAGGAATCAGGCGTGCATAAGTGCGTGTCTCGTTTGCCATTTGGGTTCCGTATATCCCGGACATCATTGTGTTTATAATCAGCGTCAGGGTGGGCGAAATTATCCAGGATTTTGGATAAGTCATTGATATAACCCAATTTCTCTCTTGGGCCGATTAGGTTTTTTTCATCCTCATTCACCCAAATACTGGCTGTGGTGTGGTGGGATTGAATGGTTATTGTGCCAGTAATGACGCCGGTTTCTTTAATAAACTCTTCGACTTTTCCGGTTATATTAATAAACTCTTGTCGGTGATGGGTATGGATGGCCAAGAGTTTAGTCGCGGCAAAAGGGATTAATTTCTCCATAAGGGTTAATGTGCCATAATTTAGGTTGGCGTAATCCTGATAATACCAAATTTTTGCGAGTTCGCAAGTTTTGAAGAAAAGCATGGGCTTGGGCGGGTTGACCCAGCACCACTTTTCATTAAAACATTATTTAATAATATAGATATTTATCACAAAAAATATCTTCAACTAGTTTGTAGTTTTATTTTGAAAAGTGGTGCTGGGTTGACAACCAGCAAATAAATGCTAGATTAAGTTATCAAAACAAAAAAGAAAATAAAGGGAGTTTAAATGGCTAATAAGACCGGTTCTTTTCTTGAGGAGATTGGCTGCAGAGTCAAATTTAAAAAAATGCAGGCCGATCTAACTGATTTATCGTGCCCCAAAGGGCATCAACCTCTTCGTAAGGCCATGATCCGCAGTACTTTTGCGGGTAGGCTATCGAATACCATTCATGTTTTTTGCGACAGCTGTATGTGGTACCACGATGTTTACATATAAACAAAAATTGCTAATAATAAAACCGGGTTCTTTTTAAAGAATCCGGTTTTTCTAATGTTCCTAATTATTATTATTTTAGCGGTGCCGTCTGAAGCGATTCAGACACAATCTCCGCATTTTGTGCGGGGATCAGGCTCGGCCCGCTAAAAGCCCAGAGCCTGCCGTAGTTGGCAAACATGACGAGCGCCACGAGCCCGCTAAAAGCCAGCGCCAACCAGCCCGAGAAGATGCCGCCTAATGTCGCGGCCATGCCGGTCGAAAGGAAGATAAAGACGCACTTTACGACATGATTGTTGTCACCCAGCTTTTCCATAAAATCACCCAGCCTTTTCATGAAATATCTCCTTGTTAACAATTTTTG
>PEXW01000005.1 GCA_002774575.1 Candidatus Kerfeldbacteria bacterium CG08_land_8_20_14_0_20_43_14 | reverse complement strand
CAGTCGCTCGTATGTTGGAACGGGATATGTTTGAAAAAAGATTAAAGAGCGGCGAAGAGATTGGCTTGCATGAACCAGTTTATCCGGTTTTGCAGGCTTATGACTCGGTCATGCTGAAATCAGATGTGACCGTGATTGGCACAGATCAGACTTTTAATGAATTACAGGCCCGGCCTTTTCAGGAATTTTTTGGTCAGCGCCCACAGCAAGTGATGAGCATGAAAATTTTAGTCGGCCTGGACGGAAGGCAAAAAATGAGCAAGAGCCTTGGCAACTACATCGGAGTTATTGAATCGGCCAAAGAAATATTCGGTAAAATAATGTCTTTGCCGGACTCGGCCATGCCAGCCTACGCGGAATTACTGACAGATTTGGACGAGCAAGAATTTATTGATCCGGAAAAACCCAAAGAATTAAAAATCAAACTGGCTAAAGTAATCGTTTCCGAATTTCATTCCAAAGCCGAAGCGGAAAAATCGGCGGAGGAGTTTGATAAAGTGTTTTCCAAAAAAGAAATGCCGGGAGATATTGAAGTAATTAAATTAAAAAAATCTGAAGCAAAAAATAATTTAGAAGCAGTCTCCAAACTATTTAAAATCAGTAAATCCGAGGCACAGCGCTTGATAAATCAAAAAGGCGTGAAATTTAATGGAGCAACGATTGATAATCCAGGAGCTGAACCAAGAACAGGCGTTTACCAAAAAGGCAAAAGGCATTTTATTAAAATTTTATTTAATTAACTTAAAAAATGTATGGAAAATCCCGAAAATTCGATTGAAAATCAATGGTTTGATCCAGAAAGAGAGTATGATGAGAAGTTCAATTTGGAAGCAGGTAATGTTGAAATTGGATATCGAACTGATGAGAAGGGTAATATTGTTGAGATAACGAAACTTAAAATACTAAAACATGGTGGTACATTAGGTTCAGTTGAAAACGATAAGGTGGTTGCTGATTTAATTGCAAATTTGGGTTTAAAAAATGAAGAGCTTGACGCTTCAGGTGGTGACTTTGAAGCGAGTGTTTTTGATTATTCTCATGAAGAATTAAATACGCCTGATGCAATTGCAAAAATTAAAGAAGTGTTTCATGCCGATCGGCCTTCACCAGTAGATGCGGAGAAGTTATCAGGTATAGAAAAATAATAATGTTGGAAGCGAGCCCTCGCTCGCGAATTTAAAACTGGCGAAAGCGAGGGCTTTTGTTTAAACCTTTGTAAAGTTTTATGGCTTTCAGCGGATTTTGACATCGCCCAAATAAAGCCTTAAAATGTTTTAAACAAAACGATCTTTCAAAAGGAGTCATATGTTTCCGTATATTGGCATTTCAGATTTTTTGAATTTCAAGCAAGTGCAAAAAATGTTAGTTGTGTTCAATAAGCATTTTGTTTCTGGTTCAGAAAGACAATTGCATGTTGGAGCAATGGTGAGTTACAAAACGCTCCATGGTTTGCCGACTAAATGGCAAAAAGTTTTTCCACCAAAAGAGACAATCGCTGGTATTTTTTCTTCTGACGCAACTTACAATTGCTTGCACTACGCTGATTATGATTCAAGCCCTGATTTTTGGCGAAGCCTTTCAATAGCCATATCATTTGGCGGCATTGGCATCCAGGCAGTTCAGCTCGATATGGTTTGGCCAGATCCTGGGCAAATTGCCCAAGGGGTTCACACCTCACGAAAAGTCTTGGAGGTGATCCTGCAAATTAACGGTAAAGCCCTTGATCAGGTCGATAATAATCCCTAGAAATTAATTGACGCACTAGGGGATTATGAAACGGTTATTTATAGGATTTTGCTCGACAAAAGTTTGGGTAAAGGGCTCGAATTGGATGCTGAAACGCTTTACCCGTTTCTTCAGGCGATTCAAAATGCATTCCCGGCATTTGGTCTGGGCGTTGCGGGTGGGCTTGGGCCAGATACTTTGCATTTACTTAAGCCGTTGATCAAGGAATTCCCAAATCTAAGCATTGATGCCTGCGCAAAACTTCATAAAAGTGGAAACGCGCTTGGCCCCATTGATTGGGAGGTTGCTGGACGCTATTTGATTAATGCTTTGCAACTTTTACATTAGAATAGGCGAAAGCGAGTGCTTTCGCCTACCTTATATCACTGTGTATTTGGTACTTAGCTTACAGAAAAATTTCTAATATTGCAGAGGGTAAAAAAAATAGCAGGAGGAAACATGACGGGAGAGAAACTTCTTGAGATTATAAGTCTGTATGACAAAATTCTCGCACCTTATCCCGCTAAACAGCTTGAGCGCTATGATGTATTCCCGGAAACTGATGAGGAATTCTTAGCCCATCTCCGTTGGATGCTCGGCGAGATGCGCGAACGCGCGCTAAACGGCAAGCTGAAGAAAGCGCTTCGTTGGCTCGGGTTCATTCAAGGAGTACTTGCTGGGAAAGCGCTCCGTACAATTGCGCAACTTCGTGAAGACAGCCGCTCTGCATAAGGGCGGTTTTTTTATTGGTGGGCAGGGAAGGGCTCGTCACCGCATATTGCGGGATCCCGCCGCTCTATTAAGTTATGGATGGTGGGAAACCTTCGAAGGCACAAGGCCAGCAGATTTATGCCGCCGTTGGCGGCACCCCGCCTAAGGCGGTGGCAGTCTGATTATCAATAGGTTTGGTGGGCAGGGAAGGGCTCGAACCTTCGAAGGCGCAAGGCCAGCAGATTTACAGTCTGCCCCGTTTGACCACTTCGGTACCTGCCCACCAAACCTATTAATTATTGATTAATTTTTTAAATGCTTCGCCGTGTTTATAACTTTTTATTTGGAGTTCCCGTTTATAAGCCAAATTTTTGCCAGGAAGATTTTCTGTATAAACAATTTTCCATGGAAAGTAAGCTTTAGTAGATTTGACCAACCCTTTATTATACTGAAGAATCCTTTTATTCAAGTCTGAAGTATGGCCTATTAATGCTTTTTGAAGCGGAGGCTTTTCAGAATGTAAACACAAAACATATTTTATTGAGGATTTGTGCCGCCGTTGGCGGCGCCCCGCCTAAGGCGGTGGACCACTTCGGTACCTGTCCAAGACAACTCAATAATCAATTATTAGCATAATCCCGTGGTGCTTGGGAAAGTCCACTGGCGGCTAAGTACATTTTTATGGGGTCGGTTTTAAACCGAGTCTTTCTTCTTTCTCTGCACCCCCAGCTTTTTCAAAATCTTCGCGAGAAAATTTGGAACCGGTGAAAATAATTTCTTCTTTTCCATCTTTAGCTTTGATGGAGATTTGACAATGGCCCCCACCAGCATTAAGGCTTAAAGGTGGTTGGGCAGACGGGCCGCTGTAGCGTATGACTATTTCCTCCATTATTATTACCCCTTTCCTTCAAAAATGGTTTTTCTGATTTTGTCTGGTTAAATATTCAGCGTGTATCAAAGAGCAAGACTATTTTAGTAAATGTACATTTCCAGTCAAGGTTGGGTATTTTTGAATTCTATTCCAAAGTGCAACATTTCTCTGTTTGATTGAATACTTCATAGGGTGTTAGATAATTATGCCTCTTCCTGGGTCGGCTGTT
>PEXW01000071.1 GCA_002774575.1 Candidatus Kerfeldbacteria bacterium CG08_land_8_20_14_0_20_43_14 | reverse complement strand
TTCTTTTTGACAGTTTTGGAAATTTTAGTAGGCATGAAATTAAGGCTGAATAATAAGTCTTCTCATAATTTTTTTCCTGGTTCGATTGTCCGGCAACATTCTGCTGACCGCCAGCCTGAACATTCCTTTCGGATCCTTGGACAGCTTCTCGCCATAACTTGTCTGTCTTAAGCCGCCGGCATAACCGGAAAAATGCGCGTATTTTTTATCCTGAATTTTTTTGCCGGTAACTACAATCTTTGAAACATTCTTTACCAAAACCTTTTCTCCGGAAATCACATCCGGCCGGAAAGTCGGCAAATGCTTGCCTCTTAAAATTACGGCGACCTGCGTGGCAACCCTGCCCAGGATTTTGCCAGAGGCGTCGATGGTAACTTGCGTGTTGGGGATCTGCGGTTTTGGCATAAATTAAACTAATTCCAAGTAAGCTTGCTGGCTGTTATCGCCGAAATTGGGAGCCGTTAAAATTTTTCGGGTATAACCGCCTTTGCGGTCTTTATATTTCGGACCAAGTTCTTTAAGCAACTTGTTAACTGCGTCTTCGGAAAAATATTTCAATAATTCGCGGCGTCGGGATAAGTCGTTCTTTTTTGCTGAAGTAATAGCCTTTTCCACAATCGGTTTGACCGCCCGGATTTTGGCTAAACTACTTTTAATTTGTCCGCGCACGATAAAAGAGTTCGCCAAGCTTTTTAAAAGCGCGTTTCGGGAAGCAGCCTTTCTATCCAATATCGGTCTGGTTTTTTTATGTCGCATAAAAATTCATTCCAAAAATTATCTTTCCTTTTTCGGTTTCTTTTTAGATTTAGCTTCAGCCTTTTCAGGCAAACTGGCTTCCGGCAGGGGTAACGAAGAGATCAAATGCTCAAAATGCTCAACCAACATTTTGGAAGCATCATGAAAAGCCTGCAGAGGCGAAACTGTTCCGTCAGTTACCACGGAAATAGTCACTTTGTCGTAATTGGTCATTTGGCCAACGCGGACATTTTCCACATGGAAATTCACGTTTTTCACCGGGGTATAAATGGCGTCAATGGCCACCGTGCCTAAATCCAATCTTTCTTTTTCCCGCATTTCTACCGGAATATAGCCGCGGCCAATGCCCACGGTCAATTCCATTTCCAATAACGCTGATTTATCAGTCAAATGAGCGATAACATGCTCCGGATTTTTTACTTCCACATTTGACGGACACTTCAAATCCCCGGCTGTTAAAACTTTTTCGCCCTTAACTTTTACCGCAACGACCGCGCTTTCGCCTTCAAACATTTTCAGACGGATGCCTTTAAGATTAAGGATTAAATCCACCATGTCTTCTTTGACATGGGGCAAGGTTGAAAATTCATGGGTTGCGCCGGAAATTTTGACAGCGGTTATGGCGGCTCCCGGCAAAGAAGACAGTAAAACCCGCCTCAAGGCATTGCCTAAGGTGGTGCCATAGCCAGGGTAGCATGGCTCAATGACAAAATCTGCCTCATTTTCAGATTTTTCCGTAAAATTTACTTTTGAAGGTAATTGAATTTTTTCCATATATTTTGAAAAACTAATTAACGAGAATAATATTCAACTATTAATTGCATGTTTAAGGGCTGTTGGACATCTTCAGTTTCCGGCAGTCTGGCGATTTTACCAGCCAGCTTATCTGTTTCAACTGAAAGCCAGCCGGATTTTGCTTCCCTTTGGCCTTTTAACCTTTCCGCAATCTGCGCACGGATCTTTGGTTTATTAGCCACGCCAATTTCGTCATTAACATCTACATTGTAAGAAGGAATAGTAACTTTTTTACCGTTGACCAAAATAAAACCATGCCCGACAAATTGCCTGGCCTGACTGTGGGTTGCGGCAAAACCCAGCCTGTAAATCACATTATCCAGACGCCGTTCCAATGACTGCAAAAGCAAAAGTCCGGTATTGCCTTTTTTACCAATGGCTTTTTTAAAGTAATTTTCAAACTGGCGCTCCAGCAAGCCGTAAATTATTTTTGCCTTTTGCTTTTCCGCCAATTGCACACCGTATTCTGACAAGCGTGAAGTTCCTTTTGGCCCATGCTGACCGGGAGGATAAGGACGCCGAATGACCGGGCATTTAACCGAGTCGCATAATTTCACGCCATAACGGCGGCAACGAGTATGTTTTGGTCCGAGATTTCTTGCCATATTAAACTCTCCTTACCTTTGGCGGTCTGACGCCGTTATGAGGAATTGGGGTCAGGTCTTTGATGCCGACTATGGCCAAACCTGCTCCGGCCAAGGCTCGGATAGCGGCTTCGCGGCCGCTGCCAATGCCTTTAACCTTTACATCCACCTGGCGCAATCCGACTTCCTTAATTTTTTCCAAAAGATTTTTGACCACAACGCCAGCAGCATAAGGCGTGCCCTTTTTCGGCCCTTTAAAGCCTACTTGGCCGGCTGATGCCCAACCAAGCACATCGCCGTTCAAATCCGTAATGCTTATAATGGTGTTATTGTAACTGGCCTGAATATGGGCAATGCCGTGTTGAACAAATTTTTTAGTCTTTTTCCGCCTCCGTTTTGGCGAAACAACATTGGCCTCGGTTTTTTCAGCCGGTTTTTTTGCCGTTTCTAATTCTTCTGATTTTTTTGGTTCTTCAGTCATAAAAAATTATGCTTAAGTCTTTTCCGCCGAAGACTTACGGCCGCTGCCCATGGTTCTGCGGGTGTTGCCCCTGACTGTCCTGGAATTGGTCTTGGTCCTTTGCCCGCGCACTGGCAAATTTCTGAAATGCCGCATGCCTTGATAAGAGCCGATTTCCCTTTTCCGTTTAATATTCAATAAAACTTCACGCCTTAAATCGCCTTCTACTTTATATTGCTTTTCAATAATATCGCGCAATCGGTTGACTTCGGCTTCGGATAAATCATTGGGTCTGATTTGCGGATCCAATTCAGCTTTAGTGATGATCAATTTCGCCAAAGTCGGGCCAACGCCGTAAATGTAGCCTAAAGCGACTTTCAAGGGTTTATTGGGTAAAATTATTCCGGCAATTCTGGCTGGCATATTTTTTATCCTTGTCTTTGCTTATGCTTGGGAGTGGAACAGATAACTAACAATTTCTTGCCCCGTCTGATAACGCGGCATTTTGCGCAAATAGGTTTTACTGAAGATCTAACTTTCATAACTTATTTTCTAAAAGTAATCCGACCTTTATTCAGGTCATAAGGAGTCATTTCCAAAATCACTGTGTCGCCAGGCAAAATTTTAATTTTATTCATCCGCATACGGCCGGACAAATGGGCCAAAACCAAATGACTGTTACTAAGCTTCACTCGAAATGTCGCCGAGGGCAGCAATTCCTCAACCACGCCTTCAACTTCTATAAAACCTTTTTTATTAACGCCCCTGGCCTCTGGCTTCGGAGCTGGATGTCGATTTCGTTGCATTTAGTTTAAAAATATACCCCCGTCAGTAATTAACGGGGCCTGTATAACTTAAGTCCTGGAAAGCAGGATCTTAGTACACAGCAAAGCGGAACAAATTCGTGAGCTACTGGAACCAAATTTAATTCAATTTTTAAGTGTTTTCAGCTTAACAAAATTGGTTTTTTTAGTCAAGGGCTTGAGTTTTAATTAATCTAAGCTGGCTTTAATCCGCCGGATTCCGGCTGAAACGGATTTTTCCGAGAGAATCTTAAAATACCCAAGTTCTTTTGTACTGGCAACATGCGGGCCGGCGCAAATCTCCTTGGAATAATCGCCTATGCTATAAACCTTTACTTTTGGCGGGTATTTCTCCTTGAAAAAGGCTAAAGCGCCGGATTTTAGAGCCTCGTCAATGGCCATTTCTTCAAAGCTGACTTTCAAATCCTGTTCTATTTTTTCATTCACTATTGTTTCCACCTTGGCGATTTGCGCAAAAGTTAACTTAGTCGGGAACTTAAAATCAAAGCGAAGCCTTTCCGGACTGATGTCCGAGCCTTCTTGCTGAATGGAATCTCCCAAAGTTTCTATCAAGGCTTTTTGAAGCAGATGCGTGGCTGTGTGCAATCTAGTAATTTTTTTCCTGTCTTCGTCAGTCAGAATGGCGCTGTTCAAACCATGACCGCCGAATTTACTGTCAGCTCCGGCTCTGGAAACCTCGCGGTGCTTTTCCATCTCTGCTTCAAATTCCATTTCATCAAAACTAAAACCTTTTTGTTTCAGCTGATCTATGGAAGCGCCATAAGTTGAAAACAGTTGAAAAGCAGCCTGGCCGGTTATTCTGATGCTGGAAGGGCCTTCGGGCGAGGCGATTTGCGAAAGTATGCCTTGGGCGGGCAGCTGCTTCAATAAAACAGAAATGTTTAGATTCCTGACTTTTTCATAATTCAGATATTCTTTTTCGCAATCACTGATTATTTCGAATTTTTTCTCTGCCAATTCCGGATAAGCATTCTTTAGCTGACTAATGATTACTTGAAAAACTTTTTGAAAATCCATGCCCGGATGCAAATACTGATCGCAGGCCCGCCGGAAAATCCTCCGCAAAATATAGCCCTGCTCTTTGTTGCTGAACCTGACTTCATCAGCGCGCAAAAAAACCGTGCCTTTAAAATGATCCGCCACAATTCTTAACCTTTTGGCGTCTTCCGCAATATTGCCTGTTGAGCCAAAACGCGGGTCGCTTTCAATGCTTTTGATTATTTCTGAAAAAGCGTCGGTTTGGAAAACATTTCCCTTTTGATTAATGACCATTGCCAGTCTTTCCAAGCCCATGCCCGTATCGATATTTTTTCTCGGCAATTCAACAAATTCAGCTTCGGCGGTTTTTTCATACTGCATCAAAACCAAATTCCAGATTTCCACAAACCGGCCACATTCACAATTCGGCAAGCAGTCTTCGCCTTTTTCACAAGGCTTTTTGGTTAAATCATAATGAATTTCCGTGCAGGGACCGCAGGGTCCGGTTTTGCCCGGAGGACCCCAGAAATTGGCTTCTTCGCCAAAACCGCAAATCCGGTTTTTTGGCAGGAATTTTTGCCAGAATTTCAGCGACTCTTTGTCAGAAGTAATTTTGGCTCTTTTGGAATTGCGCCCCTGGCCATTAAAATAAGTCGCCCACAACCTTTCTGGGCCCAGCTTAATTTCCTTGGTTAAAAAAACCCAAGCATAACCGATGGCTTCTTTTTTAAAATAATCCCCCACACTGAAATTCCCCAACATTTCAAAAAAAGTCAGATGGTCCAGATCACCCACCTCGTTTATATCAGAAGTTCGGAAGCATTTTTGGACTGAAGCAAAGCGGCGGGTTTTAAAATCAATCATCGAATCCCTTTCGCCGGTAAAATACGGCTTGAACTGCTGCATGCCAGCGGTGGTTAAAAGAACCGTTGGATCGTTTTGCGGAATCAACGAGGAAGATGTGACCAAAATATGCTTCTGGTCTTTAAAGTACTTTAAAAATTTTTTTCTGATGTCATCTAAACGCATTTTTTAAATTTAATTCTGGCTTAATTTAGCTTAAAAATCAAATTTCTGACAGATAGGTTTTGAAGAAACCCAATATCTTTTTAACATATTTTTCACCGGCACTGGAATAAGTCGTATTATGCCCGGCTCCCTGGACCAGCATCAGCTCTGCCGGACCATGGGCGCTGGCATGGATTTTGATGGCATCCCAGACTGGTACTGTTTTGTCCTGCAGACCGTGGATTACCAATAAGGGTTTATCTTTTAAACTAGAAATGCTTTCAAGCGGCCGTATATTCCCGAAATACGCACCGGTTCGAACTTTAATAATATACAAAACCAAATGACCCAGGGGGAAAAACGGCATTCCGCCCAGATACTGCTTAAAATTCGATTCAATTAGTGAATGAAATTCTCCATAGCTTGAATCAACCACCACCGCTTTAATTTCCTTTAGTTCGCCGCTTTTTAACAAAGCCACTGATCCGCCCATGGAAAAACCAAATATCCCAATCCGGCTATGATCAATGTCTTTCCGGCTGTGCAGATAGTGCACGGCGCCGACCAAATCCTTCTGTTCTTCTTCGCCAAAAGTTATATACTCGCCGGCGCTTTCCCCAGAAGCGCGGAAATCAAAAAGGAAAACATTAAAGCCCGCCTGATTCAAAAAACAAGCCTGGGGCAGCAATTGAGTCTTGGAATGACCATAGCCATGAAGCATAATTATGGTCGCTTTGCTGCTGCCGCTGATAAAAGCCCCGGACAATTCAATGCCATCACTGGCCCGGAATTTAATCAATTCCGGATGCAAATTGTGCGTGGCCCAGTCTTGCGGACGAACTTCCCGCGGCTGCTTAATTATGATTGAGGCAATATACCAAGCAATCAAAATTAGCAAAATGCAGACAGTGATTAAGGCAATTAAAACAAGGTTTATTATCATAAATTAAATTTTCCCGTCTAAGGCCTGATTAACCAAATTATCGGCCAATAAATTTTGCTCCCTGGGAATATAAACAAAATCCACTTTTTCAAAAGCCGGAAGTAAATTCCAGATTTTTACAAAATACACGCCCAAGTCCCGGTCTTTTATTTTATACCTTTGGTTCAACTGCTCGCAAACTAGCTGGCTGTCAAGCCTGCAGACCAGCTTTTTTATGCCTAAATCTTTAGCTTTCAGCAAGCCTGTAAGCATGGCCTGATATTCGGCTATATTGTTTGTCGCCTGACCGATTTTTTCGCCATGTTTGACCACGATCCGATTATTGTGAATCAAAACATAACCAATGGCTGCCGGACCAGGATTATTTCTGGCGCCTCCATCCGTGTAAAGAATGTAGTCTGGCATATTTGAATTATGAAAATTTTAAATCAATTACTTTTAATTGCAGTTCCCGCGTGCCATTCCACTCATTGCGGTCCACGCTGAAAACAATATCAATTTTATCTCCGACAGTAAGCATTGGGCCGTAAACTTCACCAAAGCCAAAAGCAATAAATTTTCTGGGTTCGGCAGTCTGATGATTGACCACAATCCTTAAATGCCTTTTATCCTTACCAACCGGCTGGAGCTCGGTAATTGCCATTCCTCTGCAGACAAATAGTGGTTTTGGATTACCTTCACCAAACGGCTCAAAATCCTCCAAGACATTTAATAATTTAAAACTGATTTGTTTTAAAGCTACCTCGCTTTCGATACTAATCTCTTTTAACAAATCACTATCCTTCAGCTCATGATTGGCATCGGCTAAAATTGCTTTTGAAAAATCCTCAATCTTGGCCAAAGTCAAAGTAAATCCGCAGGCGCCGGCATGACCGCCAAAACGCTCCAGGAATTGTTTGTTCCTGACCAAAGCCTGGGTTATATCATAGCTGGGGATGCTCCGGCCAGAACCGACGACTAAATCATCATGCTTGGTCATGATCAAAACCGGCCTATGAAATTCATCAGCCAACCTGCCGGCAACTAGACCGACCACGCCTACTGGCCAGCCTTCGCCCAGCGCAGTCAGTATTTTTCTGTCCGCGCCGACACTGCCGATCAGACCCTTTGCCTTGGCCACAATTTCTTCAGTTAACTTCTGCCTTTCAATGTTTGATTCATTCAAGGCAATGGCAATGCTTTTGGATTCTTCATAATCCTGACTGATTAACAGCCGGAAAGCCGTGCTGGCATGATCCATGCGGCCGGCCGCGTTCAAGCGCGGTCCAATCTGAAAACCAATGGTGGTAGTGTCAATATTTTCCTGCCGGGTTCCCATAACTTCGCACATAGCCCGCAAACCAGGCCTCGGAGTTTTCTTTAAAACAATTAAACCGTAGCTGACCAAAGTCCGATTTTCGCCCACCAAAGGCATGAAATCCGTAATCGTGCTGATGGCCACGAAATCCAAAAGCCATTTTTCAAAACCATCTTTAGACAGGTTATCTATTTTATCCAAATCTGATTTGCGAATTAAAGCCTGGGCTAATTTAAAAGCCACGCCCGAACCGGCCAAACCAGGAAAAGGATAACCCGAACCAGCTAAACGCGGATTAATCAAGGCAAAAGCCTTGGGCCGTTCAACTGGCTCGTGATGGTGATCGGTAATAATCACTTCAATTTTCAGCTCTTTGGCCCGCTCAACTTCCTGATAATTACTGGTTCCGCAATCACAAGTAATGATCAAATTCGCTTTATGCACTTCGTGCAAATGATCTATGGTCTGAAGATTTAAACCATAACCTTCCCTCTCCCGATGAGGCAAATAAACATCAACCTTGGCGCCCAAGGCTTTTAAAGTATTGAATAAAATCGCCGAAGCACAAACCCCGTCAGCATCGTAATCGCCATGAACAATGATATTTTCCTGTTTTTCAATGGCCTTAAAAATCCTGGCCACGGCTTTTCCCATGTCCACGAACAAAAAAGGATCGTGGATATCTTTAAGCCAATCAGGCTTTAAAAATTCATCAATTCCTTTTTGATCTTTTAATCCCCGATTCCACAATAATTGCAGAGTTATGTCGTCTAATTCCGGAAATTCCTGCTTAATTGCCGGGCTAACCGGTTCTGCCACATGCCAAATTTTTTCCATGTTTTAATTATAGCAGATGAAAATACCCGCTGAAAATCAACGGGTATTACTTTTCCGGAAATGAATGGACTTCATAGGCTTCAACTTGAGCACCCTGCAGCGACATTTTTAAAACTTCTTCTTCAGCCTTTGATAAATTCTTAGCATTCAAGACTTTTCGAAGGACAAACCCATTCTGCCTAATTATCGCGATGAAATAATATTTCCGACCTCCATTGTCAGGAAAATCAATTTTCCTCCCTTGTTACTGATATTTTTTCAGGATTTTAGAAATATCAATTTTTGTTAAATTTTGCTTTATTAAGGCTTGTTTTTTTAATTCGCTGACTCCCTGCTCATAAGTATTACGGATTTCTTTATAAAAAACCCCAGTCGGAATTTTGTCGCCCCATTCCAGGGCCTTTTTAAAAGCCAGGGCTTTATCGTTCGGCTGATACTTTTGCTCTTCTAATTTATATACCCGCTTTAAAAACCAGGGAAAAGTATTGTGATGATTGAAAGTTACGCAAGGCTGCAAAACATTCAAATGCGCAAAACCCGGATGCTCAATCCCCTGTTTGATTAAATCCGTGAGCTGGCGCGTATCACCGGCAAAGCCCTGGGCCACAAAAGTTCCGCCAGCGGCAATGGCCAAAGCTGGTGGATTGATAGGCTGATCAATCACGCCTTCCGGCGTGGAGCTGGTAATTTCACCTTTTTCCGTAGTTGGCGCCATCTGACCTTTAGTCAGCCCGTAAACTTGGTTGTCATGAACAATGTAAGTAATGTCGACATTGCCGCGCAAAGCATGAATAAAATGATTGCCGCCTTCGCCATAACCATCGCCATCGCCGCCCAAAGCAATAACTTTTAATTTTTGGTTGGCCAATTTCGCGCCAATAGCCACTGGCAAAGCCCGGCCATGCAAACCGTGAAAACCATAACTCTTTATGATATTGGCCATATTGCCTGAACAGCCAATGCCATAAACCACCAAAAATTCATGCGGTTCCCAGCCCAGTTCAGCCACTGCCATGCGCAAAGCCGTCCAAATGCCATAGTTGCCGCAACCCGGACACCAGGTAGGAGTGTGCGGGGTGTTATAATCAGTGAATTTTTTTTGAATTTTTGGCATAAATTAAAGAGTTTTTTTGACAAACTCTGCTATTTCTTCCGGCCAAAAAGGCCGGCCGTCATATTTCAGAAGCTTTTCATCGCACTCCTGTCCGGTGAATTCCTTTATGACTGAACCTAATTGTCCGGAAAAATTATTTTCAACCAAAATGGTTTTCTTTGAATTTTTTAAAGCCTGCGCTACTGATCCAGCGGGAAAAGGCAGGATATACAAAATCTGCAAAATATTGGCATTAATACCCATGATTTTCAACTTTCTTAAAGCTTCCCGACAGGACAATGTAGCAGAACCCCAGGTAACTAAAGTTACATCCGCGTTTTCTGGACCATACATCACTGTTGGTTCGGAAAAATACTTGCTGATGGCCCGGAATTTTTTTGCTCTTTTTTCCATCTGAATTTTTCGGACTCCGGCATCTTCAGTGGTAAAACCAAATTCATCATGCTCATCAGAATTAGCCATAAAAATTCCGCCGGCCTGGCCTGGCAAGGAACGCTGACTAACTCCGTTTTGGGAATTTTTATACCTTTCAAAATAATCTGACCCGGCTTTCAGTTTCGCCAATTTTTCCCTTTCAATTAAAACTTTCTTCAGATCAAATTCTTCAGAAGTCCAATGGCTTTCTGCCAGATATTTATCAGTCAGAATAATTACCTGGGTTTGGAAAAACTCGGCAAGGTTTAAGGCCCGTATGGATTCAAAAAAAGCCTGCTCTGGATCTGCTGGGGCAACAACCACTCTGGGGAAATTTCCCTGGGAAGCGTGCATAACAAACCTTAAATCCCCTTGTTCAGTCCAGGTTGGCAAGCCCGTTGAAGGACCAGGCCTTTGCGCGTTTATGAGGACCAAGGGCGTTTCGGTTTCAGCGGCCAAGCCCAAACCCTCAACCATTAAACAAAAACCCCCGCCTGAAGTTCCGGTTGCCGCTCTGACGCCGGCAAAAGAAGCGCCAATAGCCAAATTAATGGCTGAAATTTCGTCCTCCGCGTGTTTAGTGATGTGGCCGCAAACAGGCGCTAATTCCGCCAAAGTAGAAAGTATGGAAGAAGCCGGGGTCATAGGATAAGCAGAATAAAATTTCAAACCACCCTGAATCAAGCCCAGCGAAATCGCGTCATTGCCGCCGATAACAATTCGTTTTTCAGATTTCTTTTGTTTTACCCGCCAAGGGAATTCCTTTTCGAAATTTTCCAGAACATAATTATAGCCGGCTTTGGCAATGTTAATGTTCATGTGGACAACTTCATCGCCCTTATCGTCAAAAGCATCATGCATTACGGCTTCAACCAGATCAAAAGGCGCTTTTAAAAAGCCCAGGGAAGCTCCCAAAGCAACCGTGTTCCGCATAATTTCCTTGCCGCCCAAATCCTCGGCGATTTTTTGAAAAGGCACATCCATCAAATTTATGTCTTTTCGGCCGCCGATCATGGCTGGAACAATTTTTAATCTTTTGCCGTCATATATTATTACTCCGTTCGGACTTATTTCTTTGGCATGCAGCCTGACTGTTTCTTCGTTCAAAGCCACCAGGATTTCATTGCCCTGGTCGTGGGTGAAAATTTTTTCTTCATCAACCTGAACCACCTGGGTATTGTGGCCGCCGCGGATAAGCGAAGGATATTCGGAATAATCCGTAACCCAAAGACCGGCCCGGGTAAAAATTTTGCCCAGCATAGCGCCGGTAACC
The DNA here is from genome assembly GCA_002774575.1 of Candidatus Kerfeldbacteria bacterium CG08_land_8_20_14_0_20_43_14. Taxonomy (GTDB): domain Bacteria; phylum Patescibacteriota; class Patescibacteriia; order PEXW01; family PEXW01; genus PEXW01. Next base: position 3,235 of record PEXW01000071.1, on the reverse strand, counting down.
ATTATGCCGTCGCCGGCAGCGCCGCCAATCTTCCAAGTGAATCGGTTAATAACTTGGTTCATGAATAAATTATAGCATATTAAAAACTCAAAGCCGGAACCTTCATAGCTCCGGCTTTAATATATTATATGTGATTTTTATACTGGCCTTAAAGTCCCGAAAAATACCTGCCAAGCCAGCAATGATTTAGCCACCAGGCTTAATATGATATAGATCCGCTCACCATAAAGATAATCCTTCCACTTGCCGATTTTTTTATATTGCAGAAGCATGTTAACGGCAAAGATATCAAAGCAGATAAAGATGGAAAAGAAAATCCAATAAACAAAGCTTGGCGCGTGCCCTGTGGGCCCGCCTGAACCAAAAAGGTAAAAAGCCACGGCCAGCCAGGGTATGGCTCCGGCGATACAGCCAAAAACATAGGGGGTCAAGTTGGTTCTTTTGGTGTTTTGATTGTGCAATTCCATGATCCAGCCGAATAAAATCATCATCATATTCAGGAAAAATATCAGGAGTAAGCTAACGCCATCATACATGCCGGCTAACATGGCGATTACCACAATCATTAATGACGAGCTTAGGGCGTATTCAAACCAGCGGGCAAAGTTAATGCCTCTTTTTAAATTCTTGACATACCAATCATAAATCCTGCCAGAAGAAATTGCGAAATGCGCTAATGAAGAAATAAACAAAAATCCGGCGACTAGCGGCCCGATCCTTAAGCTGAATAATTCGTGCATGACTGGTTCTAATTTTCCCGTGGTGACATTAAATTGCACAAAAGCTGAACTGACTGGCAGGCTGAAATCCGAACTGATGAAAAGCATTAGTGAAGCCTGGATCAAGTGCAAAAAACCCATGACCACATTAAAAATCCTTAGCTGTTCAAATTTTTTTTGAATGGGCAGAAAATTAAATTTTGCCATATTTTTATATTTTAAAGATTACCCGGCTCCTTCATTGGTATTATCATCTGGAGTCGCGGGGGCATTCACGGCTGTTTTTTTAAAAGTGGTTAAAGTAACGATGGTTTTTCCGTCAGCTTCAGAGATGCCGATGTTCAAAGTCCGATCGGCTTTTTCCGTTAAATACGAAAAAGACTGGGCAATTGCCCCGGAGGTGGTAATAGTCCAGCCGTTTTCTTTTAATTTGGTGTCATAAAGAGCTTTAACCTCATTCAGGCTTTTAGTGGATTCCAGGCTTACCACATAATCACTGCCTGTTTTTGAGGTAACCGCTGTTTTAATGGTCCCCTCAACCACGTAAATATCCGAAGGAAAACCGTCAGGCAGGCTAATTTTATCGCCGGTTTCCCAGGAAGCGGAATTGGTGTTGACTTTAACGCTGTTGCCCGAAACATCCACATCAGCCTGGCCATTAGTGGACTTTTCAATTAGTTTTTCAGCGGCTTTTTCACTGGCGCTTTTGCAGGCGGATAAGCCAAAAACCACGGCTGCCAAAAGCACTGGCATTAAAATTAAACCGATTTTTTTATTCATATGATTTGCGCTTAATTACGATACCTTAATTTTGGCTTAATTTTCGCAAAAAGGCAAACTCGCCTGCTTTCTGTGAATTTAATTTTTTGCAACATAAAAAGACCGTCCCTTTTGGGGAGCGACCTTAATAATACTTGAATTAATGAGCGTGTTCTCCGTTAGGCACAACCCCGAGCCAGCGAATGGCGACAATTTCTCGGTTAAAGAAGAACAGTGCAGTGCCGGTGATGCCGCCGAGAAGAATGCTTGCCAGCGACAGCAATTGCCCGCCACCTATGATCTGCCATTGAACAAGGAAGGCCACTATCATGCCGAACGAAGCGTCGAGCAGGCACATCATACGGTCGCGGCAATGGATCTGAATGAAAACTTCCTTTAAGAAAGACCAAGTTTTTGGCAGGCCGACCTGGTATAGCCACGCGATTGCTGATATTACCGAGGCTAAGACTATAAAACTATATTTAACGGCAAAGTAAATGGCCGCAATTACCCACAGAAATGGCCCAGTGATCGGATTGACCCAAACCATTCCTTTTAAAAACCCTTTAAAAGGTTTTACGAGCCGCCCACGATCTTCAATAATAACTGTAAAAAGTAATGCCGTGAAGACCCATAACAAGAGGAAAGGGAGCGAAAAAATAAAGTTTGGGGGTGACTTTAAATCCGTTATTTGTGGTGGAGCAGCAAACCAACAAAGGTAAGCAAGGGTAATTATCGCGACTGACGTCCCTATGCTTGCGAGTATATAAGTCCACAAAAAACACTTAGCTCGGTACTTTTGGGCTGAACTTGGTCGCCAGGCAATAGCCTTGTCCCAGGCTTTTGGGATCACCCGTAATAGCTCTTTTATGTCGAAAAAGAGGTATGCGGAAAGGCTAGCGGAAATCACAGCACCGATCATGGCGCCCAAGATCCAAAACCTAGCAAGCGCCAAGGCTACCAGACTGCCTAATAAAACGCCAAAAAAAGTGGCGAGCATACCTTTGTGCAACGACTGCATAAATCCTCCCTTGTGGAGTTTGAGGTTTTCAAGGTTCAGTTTTTTAATTTATTTAGCCTACTAAAAGCTGATTTCTTTGTCAAACCAAAATTCAGACTTTTAATTTATAAAAGCCATCAAATAAAAATTAACCTATTCGCCAACTATCTTTTGATTAATTTTAAAACCAAGCCAAATCCCAAAAATGCCGCCGATTAAAGCGCCCAGCCAGGACTGCAAAGAAAAAACGCCTTGATGCCAAATCGAGGGAATCAAGCTACCAGCAGTTGAACCCAAGGAAAGACCTAAATAAATTAAGATTTTGCTGCCCATATTGTAAATCAGTATACACCTTTAAGAACCAAACCGCTTTTATCTAAAACCCAGACACTTAAGGATAAAAAAAGAGAATGTCTACCTGACATCCTCTTTGGACAAAGGTGCTGTCACTGTGGTTGCGATTTTCGATGACGCTTGTACCAAGCCTCTGGGCCGCCATGGGTCATGAAATAATCAATGGCTTCTTGGCGGCTTGGACTATGGCCCAACTTCAACCCAGCGTAATATTTGTTTAAATCTCCAAGTGCATCTATAACTTGAGCTCTATTCCGCTTTTTAAGTTGCCTCAATGTTAATGATCGGCGCATAATTTCGCCTCCTATGTCTAGCAAAAATACGCTCATTTATATTATAAGCCTTTTTCTGTTTTGATCAATTAAAATTTAAATCCGCCGCTCTTATACCCCTCCTAAATCCC
>PEXW01000063.1 GCA_002774575.1 Candidatus Kerfeldbacteria bacterium CG08_land_8_20_14_0_20_43_14 | reverse complement strand
CCAGGCCTTGTTGGCTTATGGCAATCTCAAAGTTCCGAAGAGCGTAAAAAAACAGCTCCGTCTTAAGCCTACTGCCAATAACTTTTCTGACCGTTTTCGCGGCTATCTCCAGGGAGGTCAAAAAAACATCCTGCTGAAATACCTAAACAATGCCGAACTGGAAGCCGCGGCCAGGATAATCGCCTTTCACCAGATGGGTATGCGGTTAAAATCCCAAACCGCCTTAAGCCACGGAAATTTAAGCACAAACAATCTGATTATTCACCAACAGGACTTTGCCATTTTGGATTGGGAACATGTTCAGCTGGCCTCGCCTGCCTATGACGCGGCTGAAATCTGGGTAAAAGAATTTTCCAAAGCACCCTGGCGCAATCATTTGGCCTTGCGGCTGACTAAAAACCAGGCCAATTCCCAGGCTTTTAGCTGGTTGTTCTGCATTGAGGTTCTGCTTTTTTGTTTGCGAGACCTGCTTTTGCACGACCGGATTTTACACGAACTGCATTCGCCAAAACGAAAAAAGTTGGTAAAAAAACTTTTAAATTATTATGTCCGGACTTTTCGCGCCAGTCTGCATGGCTTTCCTTCACTTTTAAAAAGCTAAATTTATGAAAAAATTAAGAATCGCGCTAGTGGCGCCTTTGGCCGAACGGGTACCACCGAAAAAATATGGCGGCACGGAAATTGTTATTTACAACCTGGTTGAGGGACTGGTGAAACGCGGGCATAAAATTACACTTTTTGCCAGATCTGATTCGCAAACCTCGGCAAAACTTTCACCCTTATATCACCCTGATCCCAAAGCTAAAAATCGTCATCAAACTCGAGGCTATTTGATCCCCAGTTATTGGCAAACTTTGGAATTTGGCCGGGTTTTTGAGCACGCCCAGAATTTTGATATTATCCACTTGCATATTGGGTCAGCCTTTTTCCCCTACACCCGGCTGATAAAAACTCCTTGCGTCCTGACCCTGCATGGCCGGTTGAATACAAAAGAGGCCGCGGTTATTCACAATGCTTATTCAGAAATTCCTTTAGTTTCCATTTCCAATAACCAGCGCAAGCCTTTGCCTAAATTAAATTTTATTCGAACCGTTTATAACGGCATTGATTTAACTAAATTCAAATACGGTGCGGGCCAAGGCGGCTATCTGGCTTTTCTGGGCAGGATGAGTCATGAAAAGGGCCCGGTCCAGGCAATCCAAACGGCCAAGCGCGCCGGTCGAAAATTAATCATGGCCGCCAAAGTCGACACGGTTGACGAAGAATATTTCAATAAAAAAATTAAACCCTTAATCGACGGCAAGCAGATTATTTTCTTGGGCGAGCTTAACCAGCCAAAAAAAGTGGAGCTCTTAAAAAATGCCGCCGGGCTTTTGGCCTTAATCCAGTGGGAAGAACCGTTCGGCTTGTTCATGACCGAGGCCATGGCTTGCGGCACGCCAGTCATTGCCACGCGCCGGGGCTCTGTTCCGGAAATAGTTGAGCAGGGCAAAACCGGTTTTGTGGTGAATAATATCGCTCAAGCCGTGCGGGCAATCAAAAATCTGCCAAAAATCCACAGGTCTAATTGCCGGGTCAGGGTTGAAAAATATTTTTCCAACGAGGCTATGGTTGACGGCTATGAGCAGGTGTACCATAAGCTTATAAAGCAGAAATGAAACCCAAAATCGCCATTCTCGCCTCCAATCTGTATCCCATTCCGCCCAAAGCCACTTCAGCGGCAGAATTGATCGTTTCCCAGATTACCGAGGGTTTGCTGAATTTAGGCTTTCCCATAACTCTATACGCGACTGGCGACACCAAAACCAAAGCGCGATTAGTCTCGGTAACTAAACGGGCCTCGATTTTGGATGCAAAAATCGGCATGGCTAACCATAAAACCTATGAAATAATTTTGGCTTCCCGGGCTTATGCTGATGCCAACCAATGGGGTGCCAGAATAATGCTTTCCAATGTCGCCATGATCAGCGCCAACTTTGCCCGGTTCGGCAAATTCCCGACTGTGGCGCTTTTACACAGTCCCCCGACTTACACTGATTCGCAGACCATGCTGGCCAATAAAAAATTCCAAAAATACATTTCTATTTCCAATGCGCAGCGAAAAGCCGCGCCAGGCGTTGATTATGTGGCAACCATCTATCACGGCGTTGACACCCAAAGCTTAAAATTCCATGCCAAGCCCGGAAGCTATCTGGCTTTTTTGGGCCGAATTCGGAATTACAAGGGCGCCAGCGAGGCAGTCCAGGTGGCTAAGCGACTTAAGCTGCCCTTAAAAATCGCCGGCCCGATTGACGACCAAAAATATTTTGATAAATTCGTCAAACCCAATCTCGGCAAAAACATCAAATACATCGGTGAAATCAAGCATTCCCAAAAAAGCCATTTTTTAGGGCAAGCCCTTTGCACATTATTCCCAATTGGCTGGGAAGAACCTTTTGGCTTGGTTGTGCCCGAATCTTTGGCTTGCGGTACGCCAGTGGTGGCTTTTAGGCGCGGTTCAGTGCCGGAAATTTTAAAAGACAAAAAAACCGGCTATGTTGTGAATAATGTTAAGCAAATGATCACGGCCGTAAAACAAATAAATAAAATTTCCAGAATTACCTGCCGCAAAGAGGCGGAAAAAAGATTTTCGCTGAAAAGGATGGTTCTAGACTACGCCAAAATCCTAACAAGGCTAGTTAAATAATTTATGCGAAAACCCGAATTAAGAATTGACCCAATTCATGACCGCGCCGTGATTATCGCGCCCCGTCGGGGCAACCGGCCGCATGATGTGGCCGAAACCACCACGGCTGTTCACCCGAAGGAATGCCCTTTTTGCCCGCAGGCTTTGAAGAAGCTAAAGGTTATTTACGGTCATGGCCACAAAAACCAGCTTATTCAAATCATTAAAAACGGCTTTCCGGCCGTCAGCCTGGACAATCCCAAAGCCTATGGCTATCAAGAGGTTATTATCGAAACCCCCAATCATGATGTTGAGCTGGGTGAATTGCCAATTGAACAGATTGAAAACCTGATTAATGTTTACCAGCGCCGGACCAAAACCATCAGCCAAATAAAAAACATTGAGTACATTCTGATTTTCAAAAATCATGGCGGTAAAGCCGGCGCTTCCTTGGTCCACGCCCATTCCCAGATTTTCGCCACTGGTTTTGTGCCGCCGCATATTGTCCTGAAATTAAAAAATGCCCAGACTTATAAAATCGAGAGTGGTTCCTGTTATTATTGCGATACCATCAAAAAAGAAAAAATCGGCCCCAGAAAAATTATTTCCAATAAATATGTCACGGCTTTCGCGCCTTATGCCTCCAACTACCCTTATGAAGCCTGGATTCTGCCCAACCGGCACTTGGACAATATTATGAAAATGACCACCCGGGAACGAAAGGCTTTTGCCCAGGCTTTGCATTATATTCTGAAAAAACTTAATTCCATCCGGGTTTCTTATAATTATTACCTGCACCAGACACTGACTGATGAAGACGAGCATTTTTATTTGCGAATCGCGCCCCGCGAACAAACCTGGGGCGGGATTGAGGTGGGATCCAGACTGGTTATCAATTCCGTGGCGCCCGAAGACGCGGCCAAGTTTTACCGGGGTTAAAATAATCAAAACATCGCCAAG
>PEXW01000025.1 GCA_002774575.1 Candidatus Kerfeldbacteria bacterium CG08_land_8_20_14_0_20_43_14 | reverse complement strand
TTTACGAATAAGACAAGAATTATGCACGAATTAACAAATAAGATAAGTCTGAAAAAAAATATTGCAAAAAGCAATAAGGGTTCGCTGTTAGTGAGTATTTTGGTTATCACGGCTTTATTTGTAACCTTGGGCATGCTGGCTTTGCAATTCATAATTAATCAAAACGCGGCCAGCAATTTTCGGGTGGATCGGGAGCGGGCTTTGCAAATTGCCGAAGCCGGAGCTGAATATTATCGTTGGCACCTAGCTCATGTGCCTGAAGATTACCAGGACGGAACCGGCGGCCCTGGCCCTTATATCCACCAATATCGGGACGCGAACAACAACATTATTGGCACTTTTACTTTAGAAATAACGCCGCCGTCATCCGGTTCAACTGTGGTTACTATTAAATCCACCGGCCAGTTAACCAATAAGCTTAATAGCACGAGAAGCGTAACCATCAAACAAGGCATTCCCTCTTTTACCAAATTTGCCGTGGTGGCAAACACGGACATGCGCTTTGGCGTAGGCACGGAAGTCTTTGGGCCTATTCATTCTAATGGCGGCATCCGCTTTGACGGCGTGGCTCATAACCTAGTTACTTCGTTGCAGTATTCTTATAATGATCCAGACCACACAGGCAATAATGAATTCGGCGTGCATACTCATGTAAACGCGCCGCCCGCGACAGGCGTGAGTAATACTTTTCGGCCTTTGGAAGCGCCGAGTGTTGCTCCACCGCCATATGAAACACCCCCTAACCGTTCAGATGTGTTTATGGTTGGTCGGCAGTTTCCCGTGCCGCAGGTAGATTTTAATTCTATTACCTCGGATTTAAATACACTTAAAACCAAAGCTGAAGCCAATGGTATTCATCTGCTTGCTTCAGGCGGCCAAGGTTACCATATTACTTTTCGGATGGACGGGAAGGTGGATATGTGGATTGTTAACACTCAATTGCGGTGTCAGTATTATTCAGGTACCCAATGGCGTGATTATGGCTATTGTTCCAATAATTTTAACCGCATTTGCACGCAAACCAGTAATTGTAATTATTGTTCGCTGGACGGTAGTCGTTCCTGCACGACTAACTTCAACTGCTCAAGCGTGGGAGCTGGCACCTGCATTACATCAGGCTTCAGTTGTATACAATCCAGTCATTCCATAGGCTCCAGGGCCGCGGATCAATCAAGCTTTACTTATAAAACCGTTTCTTCACTTAGTTATTCTCTGCCAACAAACGGTTTGATATTTATTGAGGATGATGTCTGGGTTGACGGGGTGGTCCCGAATAACACCCGGATTAGCTTAATAGCGGCAAAAGAGCCTCTGGCTTCTGGCACCGCCAATATTTTTCTAAATAAAGATTTGACTTACGCTCGCTATTGCGATAATGCCGTCCAGAACGCCTGCTCGCAAACCAGCGAATGTTCTGGCGGAGCAGTCTGTGTGGATAATTCCGATAACACCTCGGCCATAGGCCTGATTACCCAGAATAACATTTTGGTCGGCTATTTTAGCGAAGATAATTTAAGAGTCGACGCGGCCTTAATTGCTCAAAACGGTCGAGTCGGCAGGCCGTATTATGGCGCTTCTTTTACCATCTCTACCAGCAATAGCAATTTTAAACTTTACCCGGCTTCCGGCAGTTTGAATCCTGATGGCGGTACTACTTGTCAGCAATATCGCAAGCGGACCAGTATAACCACCTTTGGTTCATTGGCTACAAATCAGCGATATGGGTTTGCCTGGACTGGTTACAATTTGTTTAATTGCGGAACCTTTTGGAATAATTCCGGTTATTGCGATCGGACTTTAAATTTTGATTCCAATTTGACTTACGCGCCGCCGCCTGATTTTCCAACCACTGGCCAATACGAAACTTTGAGCTGGGAGGAGAATTAAATATCAGGGTGGGAAACCTACGGTTTCCCCCTCCTGTGCTCCCCCTTTCCCTTTGTTGAGTCGCTTCGTCGGTCGTCAGACAAAGCAAGTTTGATCTTCCTCCCTCCTTGCGACAAGAGGAGAAATTTATCCCCGGGACACCCCAAAGGGGTTTCCCGTCCGGTGCCACCCTTGCCCTTGCACTGTCTGCGAAGGCGTCCCGCCGAGCAAAATGAAAAATTTTTTTTAAGTTTTGTTTTATTTTCCTAAATCCTCCACTTTATGGATTGTCATTTTTATGCTCGGCGGGACGCCTTCGCAGTAGAGAGGTAATGCCTCTTCAATACCATAACTCAAAAAAATCTCCTTAACACCCCCTTTTTCCTAACGGGGAGAGGTTCAAAAATGATTTACCTAGCGCGGGCGACTCCCGCCTGCCTCCCGTCCGCTACGAGTCGTGTAGCGAGTCGGGCGGGTCGCCGGACGAAGTACCCGCCCGCCTCGATGGCATGTCGGGCAGGCGGCGGGCAGGCTGCCCGCGCTGACAGGTTTTTTCAAAGTTATTAATTGAATTATTCTGTGTATTAATTCTTACAGGACCTCGCTGGAATTTTTTTAGGGTTTTAGGTAAACTAAAATCTACTAATAAAAAATATTATGCTTCACAAACTAATTATCATCGGTTCAGGGCCAGCTGGTTTATCCGCGGCCATTTATGCCGCCCGGGCTGATTTAAGTCCGATTGTAATTTCCGGCCACACGCCTGGCGGGCAGTTAACCCAGACCTCGGCCGTGGAAAATTATCCCGGGTTTCCAAGCATCCAGGGCACGGAGTTGATGCAAAAAATCCGCGAACATGCCGCGCAATTCGGCACAAAATTTATTGACGCTTCAGTTACTAAAGTTGATTTTAAAACTAAGCCTTTTAAAATCTGGGTCGGAGAAGAGGTTTTAGAGGCGCAAGCCGTCATTGTGGCCACTGGCGCTACAGCCAAGTGGCTGGGGTTAGTCAATGAACAGAGATTGCAAGGCCAAGGTGTTTCGGCTTGCGCAACATGCGATGGCTTTTTTTTTAAAAATAAAGCAGTGGTTGTAGTTGGCGGCGGTGATACTGCCATGGAAGACGCTACTTTTCTGACCAAGTTTGCCAGCCAAGTAACCATTGTCCATCGCAAGCCGGAATTTTCAGCCAGCAAAATCATGCAGGAAAGAGCATTGAAAAATTCCAAAATCAAAGTTAAATATAATTCTGAAGTTGTGGATGTGCTTGGCCAGGATAAGCTTGAAGCCCTAAAAATAAAAAACAATCAAACTGGTGAAACTGAAAATTTTGCCTGCCAAGGCTTGTTTGTGGCCATCGGCCATAAGCCCTCCACAGATATTTTTGTTAATCAGCTGGAATTAGACCATGGCTATATTAAAGTCCATGACATCACCAGAACTTCAGTGGAAGGCGTTTTTGCCGCGGGTGATGCTCAAGACCCGCGTTACCGCCAAGCCGTAACCTCGGCTGGCAGTGGCGTAATGGCCTTGATTGACACGGAAAAGTATTTGGAAAGTTTAGAGTAACATTTTTAATACAATTGAATTACCAAGACCAGATTTCTAAATCTGATGGAATTTTTTTATAAACCAAGCGCGGGCGGCTCCCGCCTGCCTCCCGTCCGCTACGAGTCGTGTAGCGAGTCGGGGGCGGGTCGCCGGACGAAGTATCCGCCCGCCTCGATGGCATGTCGGGCAGGCGGCGGGCCGCCATGCCCGCGTCTGGAGATAAAAAGGTATATCCGCACAGCCACACCTGCCCGCCATGGCATTGCCGAAGGCAAGGCAGGCGGGGCGGGCTGTGCTGGGGGAAATAATAAGCCGATTTGCTAGAATGACCTACTCCCCGGATTCCGCTTCGCTGCATCCGGGG
>PEXW01000033.1:2671-3817 GCA_002774575.1 Candidatus Kerfeldbacteria bacterium CG08_land_8_20_14_0_20_43_14 | reverse complement strand
TACTCTTAACGTTAAAGTAAAAAACAATATTGCCTGCAACGTGACTGAAATTCCGAACAAGGCGAAAATCTGGAGTACGCAAACGGGCGAGATAAATTCCAACGAGGTTAAAACAGAAGTAACTTTTGATTTAGATGATCACAACGTTTGTACCACTGATATATGCAACGAGCAAACTGGACAAATCGAACATAACGCCATCAGCATCGATGACGGAAACGCTTGCACTACCGATGTCTGCGACCCCACCACTGGCGATGTTACACATACCCCTGTTAATGTCGATGACAGCAATGCCTGCACTGTTGACAGTTGTAATGAAAAAACTGGCGAAATCTCGCACGACCCGGTCGATACTAATGACGATGACGCCTGCACTGTCGATCAATGTGATGTTGAAACCGGTGAAATAAGCCACTCGCCAGTAAATGTCGACGATCAGAATGTCTGCACCACAGACCAATGCAACCAAGAGACTGGTGAAATAACACACTCTGCGATTAGTACTGATGACGACAATGCTTGCACTATCGACAGTTGCGACCCGATTACTGGCGTCTCAAACACACCGGTTAATGTTGATGATGGTAATGCCTGCACTACGGATAGTTGTAATCCGGAAACTGGAGAAGTATCCAATGCAGCGGTAAATACAGATGACGAAAATATCTGCACGGATGACTCTTGCAACAAAGAAACCGGGGTCATCTCCCATGACTATAACGAAAACATCTGCCCCTTGCCTGGAAAAATTTCCGGTTACAAGTACGACTGGAGTACTGAACAAAGGCTTAATGGCTGGGAAATTTGTTTGGGCAAGATTTCAATTGAACCTGAAAAAATTTGCGTTAAATACGTTAAAACAGGTGATCCGGAAGAAGAATGGTCAAAGGGCTATTATGAGTTCAATAATCTGACTCCTGGAACTTACAAAGTCTGGGAAAAGACTCAATATGGCTGGACGCAAATGAAACCTACTATTCCAACAAATTACTTTACGATCCCCATAAGTTCGGGGACTAATTCGCAAGATAATGACTTCTGGAACCGCAAAAACGAATTCAATGTCACAATGACCAAAAAGGTTGACAAAGAACTGGTGGAAGCCGGAGAAAACCTGACCTATAAATTGAAATGGACTTTAAC
>PEXW01000033.1:2414-2658 GCA_002774575.1 Candidatus Kerfeldbacteria bacterium CG08_land_8_20_14_0_20_43_14 | reverse complement strand
GCTCAAGTCAAAATCTTTGATGCCCTGCCAGCCAATACAACTTTTGTTTCAGCAACTGAAAGAGGGATTCTTGATGGTTCAACCGTAAAATGGGATTTGGGCACCAAAACCCCGGCAGCTGAAGGTTTTGTTTATTTCACTGTAAAGGTAAATACCCCCTACCCAGAAAAAGTTGAAAAAACTATCAGCAATACAGCGCAAGTTTGCGGCTATGGAGAAATAATCGACGGCACGCCGTTGAATT
>PEXW01000033.1:614-2384 GCA_002774575.1 Candidatus Kerfeldbacteria bacterium CG08_land_8_20_14_0_20_43_14 | reverse complement strand
CTGATGGTTCAGTCACTACCACTGTTCACGCCGCACCAAAAATCGGTTTATCCAAAACCGCAGACCCGTTAATTGTCGGCGGCAATCAGAATGTTATTTACACCATTACCTGGTCAGTTTCCGGCAATTCGCAAGCCACGGCCGTAAAAATCACTGAAACCCCAATGCCGATTGACACCACTTATGTCAGCTCAAGTTGCGTGGGCACAACCGGAACTTGCAGTATTACGGCTACTGGCTCGCCAGTAAATTCGGTTATCTGGGATTTGGGTAACCGCTTGCCTGGTGAAACCGGTACGGTAACCTTGGTTGTTAAGACGGATATTTCCGTGCCAAACGGCACGGTGATTCCAAACACGGCTAAGATCAGCGCTGAAGGCATTGACCCGTTCTTTGCCGCGGCAGATGTTAAAACCGCGACAGCGCCGGCATTGCAAATCACCAAGACCGTGAATGCCACTTACATAAACCCGGGCGATCCCATAACTTATACGGTTAAAGTGAAAAATATCGGGACTGACACAGCCAGGAATGTTATTTTGATTGATACCCTGCCAACCGGCTTTACTTTTGTTGATGGCGGCGGCTCGACAAAAACCTTTGGGCTTGGCGACATGGCCGTGGGCGCAGAAATCACTACGACTTATGTGGTCATTAGCTCCCACGATACAACTGCTGGCTTTTACGACAACCTAGCCAAGGCCAGAGCTGACAACGCTGCCGAAGTTTCCACCAAAGCCACTATTGAAGTTCGCATTCCAAGAGTTTTGGGCGAAGAAACCAAACCAGTTCTGCAGATTCGCAAAACCGTGAATAAAACCACTGCCGCTCCTGGCGACAAACTTACTTACACCGTGGAAATCAAAAATACGGGCAGTGGTTCGGCAATAAATCTTGAATTGCAGGACATTTTGCCGCCAGGCTTTACCTTTGACGGCACCAAAGACACTTCAAAAAGCTGGAAGCTGGACGATTTGAAAGCCGGCGAAACCACTAAAGTGTCTTATAAGGTCCAGGTTAGCTTGAGCATGCCAGCCGGAGAATTTGAAAACCTGGCTATTGCTACCGCGGACAATCACGGCAAAGTAACGGCCAGCGTGCCTGTAACCGTAAAACGCGGTCGGGTCTTAGGTGAAACCTTGCCCGAAACCGGAGCGGGTTTGACTGATGTTGGCATTGCCGCGTTCGGACTTGGCATGATTATGCTTGGCTATACCCTAATCCGCCACCGAGGCAAAGCTGAAAGCTATAATTAAACTGAATTGAATGGTTGATTTTAATCAATCAGACAAAAACGATACATCTACCACGCCGCCCCGCTCATCTGCGGGGCGGCGGTGGCATTTGCTGGGGGCGGGCCTGCCCGTTCGGCCTCGGCTCGCGAGACTGGCGGGCTTTCTTCTGATTGCCATTGGCGCAATAATTTTAACTTATCCCCTTTGGCCAATCTTGAGATATAAAGTCATAGGCCCGCCCAGCACGCCAGAGCAACCGGTCTTTCCATATGAAAGCAAGTTGATTGGGCCGGATGGATCATTAATTGCTTCAGTAGCAGGAACTGACAACTTATCAGGCAATGTTAATTCCCAAACTCCAGCCGCTACTAAGAAAATTCCGGTTCAAGTTTTAAAAAAAACCAAGCCCGCTGATAACCGCTTGGTTATTCCAAAAATCGGGGTCAATGTTCCCATAACTGAGGGCGCTGATGAAGAAAAGGCCTTGTGGAAAGGCGTCTGGCATATTCCAGGCTCATCTAACCCGATTGACGGC
>PEXW01000033.1:0-523 GCA_002774575.1 Candidatus Kerfeldbacteria bacterium CG08_land_8_20_14_0_20_43_14 | reverse complement strand
TTATAATTGTTTACTGGCAAGGCAAAGAATATGATTATAAAATTTCGGAAACTGAAATTGTGCCAAAAGAACAGACTGATGTTGCCCAGCCGACAGTTGAACCGATTATTACTATCACCACATGCCACCCATTATTTTCTACAAAGGAAAGGCTAGTTGTAATTGGAGAAATAATTTAATAAATCAAAAAGCGTCTTGCGAAAGCGCGAGGCAAAAAGGTTGCCGCGAAGGCGTCCCGCCGAGCAAGCACCCAATTTATTTCCTTAAAATAACTAATCTTTTTTTCGACCTAATATTTTCTAAGCAACGGGCAGGGCCACCGCCAATAGCGGGGTAAACAAGCTCTGCGGCTACATATTGATCGCTCGGCGGGACGCCTTCGCAGATACTTATGGCAAAATTTTGCTTTTAAACCAAAACCGTAAAACTATAACGATACTGATGTCTACACCTAAAACCAAACCCTAACCGAATCTTTTGTCTCTCCTCTCGCCAACTCGCTATCTTGCTAATCAGCCATCTT
>PEXW01000045.1 GCA_002774575.1 Candidatus Kerfeldbacteria bacterium CG08_land_8_20_14_0_20_43_14 | reverse complement strand
GAATTCAATGCTGACCATGTGGGTTGATTCAGCTTATTATTCGCTGGATAACTCACTGAATTGCAGCATATCTAAGTCTAAGGGAATTTGGGTGAGCGCTGATGGCATAGAAGCCAGTCCTGTTTTTGCCAAATTCAGAAGGATGGATGAATATCCGGCTCCGAACCTGCCTCTTTATTCGCTTATGTACAGTGATGGTGGCTGGCAGCCGTTCAGACAGAATGGTAGGCCGCGAGTAATCAATGACTCCCCAAAAACCAAAAAGTTTTACGTGGCGCTAAATTGTGTTCCAAACGGTTATAAGTGTCATCAAGGAGTTTGTAGGATCAAGACTGAAATTCGCTCCTTAGCGAGTTTCGCCTCGAACTAAAAAACAAAAAAACAAAGAACCTTAAACAGGGGACGAACATTTGTTCGCCCCCTTTATTTTTTTGTGAAAAAGTGCTATAATAATTAAGTAAAATAAAAACCAAATTTAATCATTAATAATTTTCATATGAAGCTTTTATCCAAGCTAGTTTTGCCCGCCATAATTATTTGCGCGGTTTTTTTATTTTTACCTAAAATGGGCCTGGCGGCATACGGCGACACTTCAACTTTTCTGGGAAAAATTTACGCAGGCGACGGCAAAACCAGGACGGAAGCGCTTTTGGATTTTCCAGAGGACTTGGAAATCACGGCTGACGGAACTTTTTTTGTGGCCGACACTTACAATAATGTTATCCGGAAAATAACGCCGGCAGGCTTGGTTTCAACTTATGCCGGAACAGGGAAATATGGTTATAAAGACGGCCTGGCCAGTTCAGCGAATTTTGCCCTGCCCAGGGGCTTGGCCCGGGATGATGACGGGAATTTATATGTGGCTGATTCGGCCAATAATAGGATTCGTAAAATTCGCACTAACGGCACGGTTTCAACTTTAGTTAATAAAGGCTTAAAAACCCCCCAGGGCGTTTTAGTCAGCGGCTCAACTTTGTATATTGCCGACACTAACGGAAACGCGATTAAAAGCATCAGCACAAGCGGGGGAATATTGCGTACAGTTTCCACCCAGGTTAAAGGTCCGAAGAAATTAGCCCTTTCTGCCGACGGCAGTTCACTTTATGTCGCTAACAGCGGTTCTTATCAGGTTTTAAACGTGAACATCACTACCGGGTCAGCGAGCGTAATTGCGGGTTCTGGCACAGCCGGTTATTGGGAAGGGATTGGCACAGAAGCCAGATTCAGGAATATCTGGGGCATTACCCGCGATGGCAATACTTTATATGTGTCTGACGGAAACGGTTTAACCGACTATGTCCGGGCGATTGATTTGGCGACTAATCAGACCTCGTTATTTGCCACAGATTTCCGCATGCAGGATTTAAACCTGGTTTGCGGCTTGAGAGTTTATGGGAATTATGTTTATGTCGCCAATTCCGGAATCGGAACTATTCATCGTTTTAACAAAACAACTCCGACTGACGAGGAGGACTTTATCGGCTCAACCAGATTCGGCAATACTGACGGCGCCCAGGCTGATGTGCTTTTGGGCAGGCCAGCCGCGTTTGCCATAAGCAAAGACGGCTCCATAATGTACGCGGCCGTCAATAACCAGATAAAAAAAATAATTTTAGCCACTGGCCAGACTTCGACAATAATCGGCGACATGGTTGATGATTACGGCGAAGGCCCGGCTGACCAGCAAAGCCCGCGCGCCCGTTTCAGCACAATTTCCTCGATTGTCTTAAGTTCTGATGATTCAACTTTATATTTAGCTGACCGCTGGAACAACCGCATAAGAAAAGTGGTTTTAGCCGGTACGCCAACCTCGTCATTAATCAGCGGGGCGGGTTTGATAAATTCCTCTGGCAGCATGAACAATGGCTATCAGGAAGGCACAAAATGCGAAACCCAGGAATTAGCCCAAAGCGGCTGTGCTTATTTCCGCGGGCCCCAGGGTATTGAAATTTCGCCTGATGGTCAGACATTATACGTGGCTGACAGCGGTAATAATCGAATTCGTAGCGTCAGGGTTTCCGATGGGCAAACCGCATTACTCGCTGGTTCTGGCGCTGCTGGGGCTGTTAATGGAGTAGGCTCAAGTGCGACATTTAACCAGCCCAGGCGTTTGGCTATTTCAGAAGACGGAAAGATATTATATGTGGCTGAACAGGGCAATCATCGGATCCGCGCCATTGATTTAGCCACACAAAAGGTAACCACATTAGTCGGCAGTCGCCAGGGTTATGCCGAGGGTGTAGGCGCGGAAGCTTCGCTTTCCATGCCAGTCGGTTTGGCAATAGGGCCGAATAATTCGCTTTATATCAGTAATATCGGTTCAAACCGAATCACTGTAGTAAACACCAAAACCGGTCTGATGACATTGGTTACCGGCTCTGGAGATTCTGGTTATCGCGATGGCAACCGCCTTCAGGCCAGGTTTAATGGCTTGGCCAGTCTGGCAGTCAGCCGTGATGGTAAGATTTTGTATGTCGCGGACAGCACCAATGATTTAATAAGGGCCGTGGATATTGTTGGTGGGCCGAAGTTTAGCCTGCCAGCGCCGGTTTACACCAAGTTTCTGGTTTCAAAGTTGAAGCAAGCGAAGAATCCCAAGCAAACCGCTTATTTGGATATTTTTGGCAAGAATTTCCGGAATGGCGTCCAGGTAACGATCGGGAAATATAAATTAAAGACTTTTGTTAAGAAAAGCACGAATGTGAATGTGATTATTCCATACGGCAAAATGGCGCCAGGTTATTATGATGTGAAAATCGTTAACCGCGACACCCAGCAAATCATAAAAAAAGGCGCTTTCGCCATTACTGACAGCAAAGGCAAAATCCCGAAAAAATATTTTCGGATAAGTAAGTAAGCTTAATTAATAACACTTGGCAGAGTTAAAATCCCGTGTTACAATCGGCTAGTCTTTAGGTTTTTATGGACCCAAAAAGTTTGAAGCGCTGTCGGCTGGACCCGTAGTGTAGCGGTTAACACGCCTCCCTGTCACGGAGGAGACCGAGGGTTCGATTCCCTTCGGGTCCGCCAGCCGACAGCGCTGCACTCTGTCTCTCTACCTGCCCCGTACCTGGAACGTAGCGACACGGTATAGTGGTCACTTGCCCCGTATTCTTACGGGATGGAGGAGACCGTCCCGTTATTGGGGGACCGGGTCCGCCATAAAATCAGTTAACATGAAAATTATCAAATCAAATAATCTAAATTGGATTGACAAAGCTGGCTACAGTAAAAAGATTTTTGTTACCGATAAAGAAGTTGACCACCCAGGAGTACGAGTTCAAGAATTAAAGATTGCTCCTGGTCAAATCTGCAAATCTCATTATCACCGCAAACAAACGGAGATTTTTTATTTTTTAATACCAATGGCGAACTTTTTGTAAATGGCAAAAAGGCCGATGTTGCAAAAGGCGATATTTTGATTATTGAACCGAATGACAAACACGAAGTCAGGGATGATTCAAAGTCAGATTTTCTATATGTTGGTTTTTAGATAAATTTTGAAGAAGGCGATTTTTTTGATGGCTGATAATCTTCTGGCTTAACCAACAGCCCAAAATAATTAATATAGAGCAAGTGCTAACAAACAGTCCCAGCCAAAAACTTCTGGGGCTGTATTTGAATTCAATTTGATGTTCGCCCGGAGGGATTTGGGCAGCCATAAAAGCATGATTGACTCGCAAAGCCGGTACTGATTTTTTATCAACCAGAACTTTCCAGCCAGGATAAAATTGCAAGTTGGTTATCAAAACCGAATTTCCATCGCTTTTGGTTTGGGTGCTTAAATAGCCAGATGATTGTTTCAAAATCTGCACTTCTGCCTTGGCATTTGTATCAAGCACGAGCGGGCTTCCCATAATTAAAGCCTCAATATCGGGATTAATGTTTTGTAAGTCCGCCGGTGAAT
>PEXW01000016.1 GCA_002774575.1 Candidatus Kerfeldbacteria bacterium CG08_land_8_20_14_0_20_43_14 | reverse complement strand
ACCGACTAGACTAACAGGAATTATGAGCTATACGACAGAAGTTCAATGACTTTTTTTATGAGCTATTGGGATAAGCTTGCTAAAAATTGGGAAAAGTGTTAAAGTCTAAACACCTAAAGCCGGGTGTTTTTTAAAATTTGCAATGATTTCCATAGTAATTCCAGTTTATAATGAGGAAAAAATAATCAGTAAGACCCTGACTGCTTATTTAAATTATTTTTCTAAAGGATTTTTTGAATTCATAATCGTGCCTAATGGCTGCACGGACAGGACAGTTGAAATTGTTCGAAAATTCCAAAAATCCCATTCCAATTTAATAATCAAAGAAATCAAGGAATCGGTTGGCAAAGCTGAAGCCGTCAGAAGGGGATTAGCTCTGGCCAAAGGTAATTTAGTCGCTTATCTGGATGCTGATTTTTCCACCAGCCCCGAAGAATTTCAGAGATTATTGGAAGCCATGCATAATGCCGATGGCGTGATTGCTTCGCGCCTGGCGCCTGGCGCGATTGTGGAAAATCGGACTCACTTGAGAATGGCAGCCGGCAAAACATTTGCTAAAATCGTTAAGCTTTTTTTCTGGATGCCCTACCATGATACCCAATGCGGCGCGAAGATTTTTACCAAAACCTTGCTTGAAAAAATTCTGCCTCTTTCAAAAGTAAATAATGTCGCTTTTGATGTTGAACTTCTGCTTTTAGCTAAGTCTGCCAAAGCCAGGATAATCGAATTGCCAAGCCATTGGGTAGACCGTTCGGACTCGGTAATCATTGGCAGCCAGATTAGACTGCTTAAAACCAGCTTAAAGATGCTATTTACTTTAATTAATTTACGATTAAGATTTCTGCCATTTTTTGCTCCAAAAATATGACTTCCAAACGACCCATATTTGACACAAAAAACATCCTTGCCGCCGGCGGCGCGGGGTTTTTAGGTTCGCATCTGTGCGATGAGCTGGTTAAGAAGAATAAGGTTATATGCGTTGATAACTTCAGTACTGGCTCAATCGACAACATTAACCATCTTTTGCAAAAGCCGAATTTCAAGTTCATTAAACATGATTTGAGCGAGCCCTTGGACTTGGAAAAATTTCCGGAATTACGGCCTTTTAAAGTGGCCTTTCAGGGCGTTCAGGAAATTTATAACTTTGCCTGTCCAACCTCGCCAAAAGAATACTCTAAATTGCCGATTGAAACTTTATTGGCCAATGGCTTCGCCTCCAAGCATTTACTGGACTTGGCTGTTCAGTATGAGGCTAAATATCTTTTAACTTCTTCGTCAGCTATTTACGGCGAACCAGTGGATTCCCAAGCCTTTCGTGAAGATTATTGGGGTTTTATTGATCCGATAGGTCCAAGAAGCTGTTATAACGAAGGCAAAAGATACGCTGAAAGCCTGGTTATAAATTACCGCAACAGCAAAAAAATAGACGCGAAAATCGTTCGGGTTTTCACCACATACGGCCCCAGAATGAGTCTGAATGACGGCCGCTTGATACCTGATTTAGTAAACAGCGCTCTAAAGGGCGAAGCGCTGAAAATTTACGGTAAACCAGACGCGGCCAGCACTTTCTGTTTTGTTACGGATATGATTGACGGCCTTTTAAAAATGATGAAGTCGAATGAGGCCGGTCCGGTCAATTTGGGTAGCCCGGATCCAGTGTCTTTGGTGCAAATTGCGGAAAAAATATTGGCTTTGACAAAGAGCGCAAGCGCTATTGAACATGTTGAAGCTCATCCATTTGCCCATCGTCAAGGCTCGCCAGACATAAGGCTGGCTAAAGATTTGCTGGGCTGGTTCCCGACAATTCCTCTGGACAACGGTCTGGTCCAGACTATTGAAGCCATGAAAGCCAGTAGGGTTATTTCTTATCAGCCAGAGGAGTAACCGCGTGTCATTGCGAGTGACCGAAGGGAGCGCGGCAATCTCATTTTTCTATAATTGATATTTAATATGAAAGTATTGGTTACAGGGGGAGCAGGCTTTATTGGCAGTCATCTTGTCGACGCTTTAATTGAAAAAGGAGAAGAAGTCCTGATTGTGGATGATTTATCGACTGGTAAAAAAGAATTTGTTAATCCAAAAGCCATTTTTTTTCAAGGAGATATCAGAAGCGCTGAAACCCAGAAGAAAATCAAGAATTTTCAGCCAGAAGTGGTTTTTCATCTGGCCGCCCAAAAAAGCGTCAGAGATTCCATACGCAAGCCAGCTTATGACGCGGATATTAATATAATTGGCCTGTTAAAATTATTGGAGACTTGCATTGCAATCGGCATCAAAAAATTTATTTTCGCATCAACTGGCGGGGCTATGTATGGCGAAGGGGCGAAACTGCCAGCCAAAGAAACTGAACCAGCAACTCCGGAATCGCCTTATGGTTTGGCAAAATTTACTTCTGAAAAATATTTAGAGCTCTTAAGTAAATTAAATAATTTTAAATATACTGTACTGCGGTTAGCAAATGTTTACGGTCCCAGGCAAGACCCCTTTGGTGAAGCCGGTGTAGTGGCGATATTTTGTAAAAGGGCGATTGCCAAAGAAACGCTATTTGTAAATGGCGATGGCAAGCAAACCCGGGATTACATTTATGTGCAGGATGTGGTGGCAGCATTCTTAAAAGTTCTGGAAAACGATAAGAATGGGATTTATAACATTAGTACAAAAAAGGAATTGAGCGTTTTGGATATAACTGCTTTAATTAAAAAAAACCATTCCCATCAGGTTGCGTATGAGCATAAAGAACCTATGCCCGGGGAAATTTTACGGAGCGTTCTTGACTCGAAAAAAGCCCAAGATGAATTAGGCTGGCAAGCCCAGGTTGGATTTGAGCAGGGCCTAAGTAAAACTTACCAATATTTTAATGACTTAATAAAATCATGAAAAATAATAAAAAAGAAATCGTTACTATAGTCGGCTTGGGGTATGTTGGTTTGCCCTTGGCGGTTTTAGCTGCGGGGAAAGGCTATAAAGTTTTTGGCATTGCCAGAGATAAGCATAATATCAATTTATTGAATAAAGGCATTAATACCTTGAAAGATGACCCAAGTTTGGAAGCTATTATAAAAAAGCGGCTAATCAAGGCCAGCTGGTCCTATGAATCAGTAAAGAAATCAGACATTGTAATTGTTTGCGTGCCCACGCCGATTGATGAGCTGAATAATCCAGACTTAACGCCGGTTATGTCGGCCAGCAAGAGCATTTTAAAAAATTTAAGAAAAGGCCAGCTGATAATAATTGAATCAACCATCAACCCCGGCGTTTGCGAAGAAGTGGTTCAGCCCATATTAGAATCGACTGGTAAAAAAGTGGGTCAAGATTTTGAATTAGCTCATTGTCCGGAGAGAATTGATCCAGGCAACCAAAAATGGAATGTTAGGAACATTCCCCGTTGCGTTGGCTCGGTTACCAAGAAAGGCGCTCTCCGAGCCGCAAAATTTTATCGATCAATTTTGGATGGTGAGGTTAGGATTATGAAGTCTATTAAAGAAGCGGAAGCCACCAAAATAATTGAAAATACCTTCCGGGATATCAACATTGCCTATGTAAATGAATTAGCTAAATCTTTTGATAAGCTGGGCATTGATGTTCATGATGTCATTCAGGGCGCGGCAACCAAGCCTTTTGCTTTTATGCCGCATTATCCTTCAGTCGGGGTTGGCGGCCACTGCATCGCCGTAGACCCGTATTACTTAATCGAAAGAGCCAGAAAAGCCGGTTTTGACCATAAATTTTTGAAACTGGCGCGGGAAATTAACAATAGTATGCCGCAGTATTCGGTTGATAAGCTACAATCAGCCTTAAACGAGCTTGGCTTGCCGATTAAAGGCACCAGAATTGGCATTTTAGGCCTTTCTTACAAGGCCAATGTGGGTGATATTAGAGAAAGCCCTTCTAAGAAAGTAATAGGCCTCTTAAACGATTTAAAGGCCAATGTGCATGTGTTTGACCCCTATTTCCCGGATCAATCAACGGAAAAAGATTTGAACTCATTTTTGAAAAATGTAGATGCTATAATATTAGCTACTAATCATA
>PEXW01000024.1 GCA_002774575.1 Candidatus Kerfeldbacteria bacterium CG08_land_8_20_14_0_20_43_14 | reverse complement strand
AATCGGCTTGAAGCAATTAAAGAAACATTAAAAAACCTCGGCGGTAAGCAAGGCGGGGTTAAAAGAGTTAATTTTCAAGAACTTTTTGATGATGCTGGTCCGGCCGAACCAAATTCTGAAGCTTAAATAATAATTTCAAATATGAAAAATGTCTGGCTAATCCCCTGGCGTTTTTTTAACTTGTTTATTTGACTAATATATTTCGATTTGTTAAGGTGCATTGAAAATCAAAAACTCTTTGAAAAAGGAATAAAAAAATGCCGTAATTCTTGCGGCCGGCGATCGGGCTTTACCCAATGACCCAATTCAGCCAAGCTTCACGCACATATCCAAGATGTTTGCGCCACTTGGCAGAAAAACCGTGATTTGGCATGTGGTTAAAAACGCCTTGAGGACGGTTGAACAAGTAACTTTAATTATCAAACCAAAGTTTGAAAAACACTTTAGGAATTTTCTGCCTAGTAAAGACTTTGACCAAAAAGTCCAATTTGCTTTCCAGCCCAAAGCAAGAGGTTCAGCCGATGCTCTGCGTCATGCTTATAAACAGAAACGTATACCGCTGGCCGATCAAATTCTGATTTTAATGGGCTATCAGCCTTTGTTCCCTAGTCAGTATTTCAATGCTTTATTTAACCAAAATATTGTTCAGAAAACCTTGGCAACAGTTTCAACCATGAAAATCCCTAAGGATGATCCTGACTTTGAAAAATGTGGGGTTGTGGAATTCGATGAACTTGGCAATTTCCAGCGGATTGTAAAAACATCCCAAGTAGCCAAGGCGCCAATACTTTAGCATGCCGGCCCCTATGTGTTTAAGGGCGACTTCCTGCGCAAAAATATTCATGATTTGCCCAAGACATTTGTGGGCGAACAGCATGTTTACTTGGTGGTTGAAAAGACTTTGATGCAAGGCAATGAAAAAGTCGGTTTACTGCAGCTTCAAGACTATCAAGACGCCAGAGGCGTGGACACCATCGATGCGTTAAAACATGTCCGGGAATCTCTTGCCATTCGATCCCGGCTCCGATAACGCGGCTCTTTAAAAGTAAAAAGCCTCTATAATATCTTTAGAGGCTTTTTTAATTTTCGATTTCATAATCCGCTATTGCATCCAAGACCAATTGGATGATCTCGCCTGAAGCGTCTTGGGTGATTTCCCCCCAACCATCCAGACCATCAGTTGTAGCAACTAATTGCCTGAATAAAAGATTGTTGCCTTCACCAAACATAAAGCACGAAAACTCAAATTTATACCCAGGCGTTGGGATGATTTTTTCTTTTTCGCGATGTTTATGAACCCAATCTTGGATATAAAGAACTTTTTTTTGCAGTTCTGGCGAAAGAACTGACAAATCGAGCGCTATTTTACCCACTTTCCACCTTCCTTGGTTTGATTTTTCCGGAGGAACCTAATTTATTATATCCACTAAAAATGGTCAAGCATGGTAAAATGGCTTTATGAAACTTATTGCCGATTTGCATGTCCATTCCCGCTTTTCCCGAGCGGTTTCCAGGGATATGACTTTGCCGAATATGCATGAATGGGCCAGTTATAAAGGCATTGGCTTGGTTGGCACCGGCGACTTTACTCACCCAACTTGGTTTTCGGAAATGCGCGAACGGCTCCGGCCGACAGCGGACGGGCTTTTGGAATTAAAACCCAGTTTTCGTTCCAAAAGCGCCATTGCCAATCCCCTTTTTATTCCTACCACCGAATTATCCTGCATCTACACGGAATTTGAAAAAACCCGCAGAATCCATTTAGTGATCCTGGCACCGGATTTGAGTACGGTTGAAAAAATAAACAAAGAGCTTGACAAGGATTTTAATTTAAAAAGCGATGGCCGGCCGATTTTAGGCATTAGCGCGCACGATTTGACTGAAAAATTATTAAAGGTGGACAAAAGCCTGATTATTATTCCGGCCCATGTCTGGACGCCCTGGTTTTCGATTTTTGGTTCAGCCTCGGGCTATGATTCGGCCAAAGAATGTTTTCGGGATTTGCTGGATAAAATCCCAGCCATTGAAACCGGCTTATCTTCTGATCCGGCCATGAACTGGCGCTTGTCGCAATTAGATAAATTCAACATTGTTTCCGCTGGGGATTCCCATTCGCCCAGAAAATTAGGCCGAGAAGCCACGGTTTTTGAACTGGAAAAATTTGGGTTTAAAGAGCTAACCCAGGCGCTCTGGTTCAATCCTCTTGCCAATGATAAAAAATCCCAAAATTATATTTTAGAAACTTTGGAATTTTTTCCCGAAGAAGGCAAATATCATCTTGACGGTCATGCCAAGTGCCAGCAAAGACTCACGCCCGCACAAACTAAAAAACTAGGCGGGGTTTGTCCGGTTTGCAAAAAACCGATAACCGTGGGGGTTTTAAGCCGGGTGGAAAAATTGGCTGACCGGCCAGAAGGTTACAAAAATTCCGCCCGGCCTGCTTACCGAACTTTAGTGCCTTTGGAAGAGGCCATTGGCGAAGCTTTGGATGTCGGCCCGGGCAGCAAGTCAGTCCAGCAAATATGGACTTTGCTGATTAAAGAGCTGCAAGGTGAATTTAATGTGCTGTTGGAAACCCCGATCGCGGAAATAAAAACCTTAAGCCAGGAAATCGTGGCCGAGGCTGTTAGCCGAGTTCGAAGCGGCAAATTGATTATTGAAGGGGGTTATGACGGAATTTTCGGAACTGTAAAAATCTTTAATAATAAAGAACGAAAAAAACTGGAACAAACTTCACTTTTTTAAATTATGTCTCAAATCATTCTGATCATTTTCTATATTCTTGCGGGCATATTAAGCTTAACGGCCATTGCCTTGATTATGAGCTTGATTGTCCTGATGATTTTGCGAGTGCCATTTGTCCGCACGCCAAAAAGAGCCATTGCTGCTTTAGTAAAAAGTGGGTTGATTACCGAGAAAGATTTAGTTTTTGATCTTGGTGCTGGCGATGGCAAGTTTTTACATGAATTGGTCAAGGTCACTCATTGTCATGCTGAAGGTTTTGAAATTTCACCTTTTTTTTGGTTTTTAGGCGAAGTGCGAGCGGCAATGTCAAAAAGATGGAAAATGCATTTGCAAAATTTTTTGCATATTGACCTATCCGAGCCCACGGTTATTTTCACTTTTTTGGCGCCGGCGGGCCTGCCGACTTTGAATCAAAAACTAAAAAATGAAGTAAGGCCGGAAACTTTAATTATCAGCTATGGTTTCCAGTTGGAAGGTTTTAATCTTCAGCAAGTTATTGATCTAAGGCCGGATAATCCCAAAGGCTCAAAGTTTTACATTTACAAAAAGATAGTTTAAGATATTTTTTCGTAATTGGAGAGGTGGCTGAGCCCTTGTCATGCGACGGGACAAGGGTTTAAGGCGTGACTCTCGCCCCGGGATGAACCTGGGGCGCCCTGTCGAACCCGCCCCGTCGAATGACGGGATGACAGGGCGAAAACCGTATAAATATATGCATTATTTTGTCTACATACTATTATTATCGAATAAACGACTTTATACTGGTTTTACTGGTAATCTTAACGAACGATTGATACAACATCAAAATGATGAGGTAAAATCAACTGCCCATAGACGAGCTCTGAAGTTAATTCATTATGAAGTTTATTTAAAAGAATCAGACGCGAGAAGAAGGGGAAAGTTTTTAAAAACAACTGAGGGTAAACGATTATTAAAAATGCAAATTAGGGATTTGCTTAATGAAATTCAGGGATTACATCCAAGGAAGGATGCCGGAGTGGTCTAACGGGGTGGTCTCGAAAACCACTGTCCCTTTACGGGGACCGCAGGTCCGAATCCTGCTCCTTCCGCCAATTTTCAGAATTCGGATTTTGGGCGATTGTTGCCTCGCCCCGCCGCCGCTCGGAAAACTCACCACCCCGCAAAAAAGTTTTCTTCACAATTTTTGATTTGCGGGCGTCCGATTTTTTTCTTCTAAAAGGAAAAGAAAACTTTTGTGCGGGGTTTTGCTCTGGACGA
>PEXW01000048.1 GCA_002774575.1 Candidatus Kerfeldbacteria bacterium CG08_land_8_20_14_0_20_43_14 | reverse complement strand
GAATGACAGAGGAAGCAAGAATAACAGAGGAAGCGGGAATGACAAAGGGGCGGCCGGAATGACAAAATATCTTTGGGCACTTTAAAACCAGATATATAAAAAAAACTGCTGCAATTTCTACTAACACTCTAAAGGCAAAAATCTTGGGAACAGTATAGGGAAAGATGACATTAGAAAACGCTAAAAGAGGCGTTGCGAGACACGAGGCTAATAGTATCTTTAAAATCTTATAAGGCAAAAGATTCATTAAATAATTTCTAATTATCTAATTGGCCTAATACAGTTTAATGCAAAATGTAAATCTCAAAGTTTAAAATGACAATGTAAAATTCAAAATTTTAAATTTTTAACTGCTCGCCTCGCCTTCGACAAGTCGAAGCGGGTCACTTTTCATTTTGATTTTTTAATTTTTAATTAATTTAAGTTCTGCCAAATCTTCTCTAACCGCTTTATCTTGAGGATCTAGCTGAATTAATTTTTCGTATTGCTCAATTGCCTTTTGAGTTTGATTACTCTTTTTGTAATAACTCGCCAGAGAAGAGATAAAATAAGGATCTTGCGGAAAGCGCCTTGAGCCGTCAAGCATTACTTGTTCATACAAAGATGTTTTTTCTGGCATGAGATAAAGATAAACCTCCCCTAGCCCAATGTAGTAACTGGAATAACCAGAACTAATTCTTAGAGCTTGTTTGTAAGCCTCTTCGGCTTTTTGAGGCTCCTTCAAAAAATTAGAGTACAAATCACCTAAGTTACCAAAGGCTACAGCATCAGTTGGATATTTCTGGGTTACGTATAAAAAAACATCCCGCGCGCCCTCAAAATCATTAACGGATTTTTTAGTCATACCTAGCGACAACCACGCGTTTATATCTTCCGGCGTTTTTTGAATCCTTGTTTTAAGCTCCTTAAATTTTTCTTGATAAAAGCTAATCCGTTCCCCCGATAAAGAAACGTCTTTAATTTTATATCCTAACAATTTTTCAATCGTTATGATATCGCTAAAAGAAACTTGGTTGGAGTAATCTTTCTTTTTATTGTAAACAAAAGCGCTGGCAGCCAGCACTAAAATAAGCGAAACGATTATCGTAGCAAGAATAATTGACTTTTTTATCATAGATTATACGACCTTAAGATTAAATTTGTTATACATAATCTTACCAAAGTTTTCCAAAAAACTAAAGATCCCCGCCTGCTAAAAGCAAAACGGGAATCTTAGTTATTTTTCGTCCTCTTCGCGCTTAACTTAGAGCGCGCACAAGATAGAGAGAAAAATCAAATTTAGTACGTAGATGACGGCACATTCATGAGATAACCATTGTACCAGTCAGCGGTGCTCGCACCAGTCGCGCTGGAGCTATGATCAACATCGCTCCAATCGGACCAGATAAAGTCGTTGTTGGTATCGGCATCAGCATTAGTTGCAGTCAATCCATAAGTACCAGAAGCCTTGCCGGTTTCTGCTCCATCACCCGCCAAGTACGCACTGGCCGTGAATGAAGTATTGTCACCGCTGTAAGACAAGTCGCCTTTCAAAACAAAGGTCTTTGTCAATCCAGCACCAATGGTGTATGGAACTGCTGCAGCAGTTGTGCCTGGGTTCTGACGTAGAACAATGTCTATATAATGACCCATCGGATCAATGTACCAATTCGTTGAACTGGCATATAAGACATTGCTGCCTTCATACAGCTTGATGTTAGTCAAAGCGACATTAGAACTTGTGCTAACGTAGAAAGTTAACTTGTACAAGTCAATCGCTCCTTTTGGATCAGCTGTGACAGCCACAGTATCTAAGGTTGAACCGGCTCCAGCACCAGCACTAAAGCTCGTGGTTGGAGTGGTCTCAACTACGGTCGGGATAGACCGATAAATATAGAATGGGTTGGCAGCGGTAGCAGCAGAATAGTTGTTAATCGTGCCAGAAGAACCAGTTCCATAATTATAAGTTGTGCTCGTTGAACCGTAATAGTTAATCGCTACAGAATGACCAGCAACCGCATCAGTCGAGGCAGAAGCTTTGATTTCAGCAACATCCGCTTTAATAGTTACAACCTTTTCTTCGTCAGCTTGTAAGACTAAAGCAACGGTGCCTGCTTGCAATCCGGGAGAGACGCTGAAACCAGAAGTGGTTCCATCATCACCGGCAGTCGCGCCATTGAATGGCGAATCTGACCAAGCTAACAAATTGCCACCTTCGTCGTATACCCAAACTTTGGCTATATCTTTAGCAGACGAGCTGGCATTGGACAAATACAAACCAATCTTATTAATGGTGATTGCCTCTGAAGTTGCGCGGAAGCGCAAAGTGGTTATGATATTACCGGTCGTGTTGGCTACTAACATTTTGCTAGCAGTCTTGGTCGGAGAACCGGAGTCTAATGAAACACTATATTGGCCGCTATCAACAATAGTCATTTTCTGACCGCTGCCAGTGGTAACTGTTTCTTCGATATCCTGACCAGTAGACACACCGGTGGCCGCGATAGCGGTTGTACCATTTAGCAAGCCAAATTCATGACCAGTCGCTGTCGCAACACCAGAAATATTGCCTTTTAGGGCAACTACTTTCTGACCACCCTTTGGAATGACCAAAGCCGTGTCAAAAGTATAAGTTTCAGTTGAAGTAGCAGCAGCCTCAACGCCAGTTAAAGCGGTCGCATTTAAAATCTGCGATCCATCATACATGGTTAAGGCGGTAATGTCTGATTGCTTGCTGGCAGTATACGCACCGTGTCGAACGGTCATAGAAGTGACTCTCACATCTTCGCCTGAAGCCGAAGTATCAAAAACGAAATTAGAGAAAGTGTATCCAGTCGTACCCTTAACTACGCTCTGAGCTGAAGGAGTTGAAGAAACTCGGACAGTTAAAGCTCCCGCTTTCACGGTCATGGTATTAGCCGAAACCTGTGAGGCTGGGGTAGCGGTTATGCTGTTACCGGTCGTCTGACCAGTAATGTTCGTAATCTTGGTCGCTGGGGTGAAGCTGACAATGTATGTCGCATCAGCCGCCGGATCAGTATTCAAGTTACCCTTAACGAGAACCTGAGTCGTTCCGACTGGGAAGGTAACTGTACCCGAGAAGGTAGCAGTACCATCATTGTTTGAGGTTGAAGTATCAACGGCATTAACCGGGCCGGCCAAAATCGCGCCGTCAGCCTTGGTTAAAGTAATATTGGTTAGATCTGAAGAAGAAGCCGCAACGGCCGAAACAGTAATAGCTAACTCCATTGAAGTTATATTAACTGGTTCACCCTTGACGACAAAATCAAAAGCACCCAGCAAAACACCCTGCGAACCTTTAGTAATATTGGCCGCTGGGGCGCCAGAAGAACTCTTGTCAAGCCTCAAAGAACCGGAACTGATTGTTACATTGGCACCAGCGAAATAAGGAGATGAGGCGGCTTCAATAGCTGTCGCACCGGCATCAGAATGAGTGATGCCATTATCCGTAAAAGTTGGCGTCATGTAGTAACCATAGTTGTTACCCTTAATAACGATGTCCGTATCCTTGTAGATATCAAAACCAACAGTTCTAGCAGAACCATTAGCAATATCTCCTTTGACAGTGAATTCTTTGCTTAAACCCTTGGCAATTACTAAACCAGCTGTCCCGAAGGAAGCAGTATAGTACTTACCATCGGATGAAACAGTAGCGACATAGCTGGTAGTACCGTCAGAGACCACAATGTTAGTTAGGTCAGACGCAGCTGCAGAACCGGATTGATTCCACTTGATAGAATAAGCTGTTACGTCTTCAGCAGAACCAGCCGTCACCTTCAAAGCCGCAAAATTAAAATTGGTTGTACCAACTTCTTTGCTAGCTGAGGCTGAGATTGGGTCTAATGAACCAACAGTAATCGCCGCTGAACCGATCGCCAAAGTGGCATTGATTGTCTGGCCATTACCAGTTATTGGCAAAACACCAGAAATCGTAGCAGTAGTGCCAACACTAACTAAACTCAAAGCAGCAACCTGACCAGCATAAGCATCTAAAGTTGCAGGCATATTAGCCGACAAATAATAGCTCTTAGTGGTGTTTGCTGGAATGGTCAAGGCTTCGC
>PEXW01000022.1 GCA_002774575.1 Candidatus Kerfeldbacteria bacterium CG08_land_8_20_14_0_20_43_14 | reverse complement strand
TAAGCCTTTTTTCGTCAAAATCTGTGTTAGCCTATAAATAGAAACAAAAACAGAGGGTATTCAAAGAGTATATGGAAAGGCTTTGAATACACCCCACTAAAACACAGTAACTGATTGTTCTTTAAAACTTAAGAAAGTGAGGTTTTTATGTTAGAAATTAAAGATCGATACGATCCGAAAAAGGTTTTTATTCACCGAGAGAAAATCGAATCACTTATGCATAGCGGGATACCCACACCAGTATGTTTTGAGATTGATCCTGCTGATGGGTTCTGCAACCAAAGTTGTGTTGACTGTAGCTATGCATCGAATAGGTGGAATCCACTTAGATTGATTGATCGCAAGCTTTTATTAAAAACTTTACCAGATTTGGTTTCATGTAAAGTGAAATCGGTCGAGTGGGTCGGTGGTAGCGAACCTTTGTTGCATCCAGATATATCCTTGTTTATTAAAGTTGCTAAAGAGTGTGGTCTGCGATGCGGGATTGTCACCAATGGAAGTATGCTCCCGAAGATCTACAAGAATATTTTGGCAAGAGACATGGATTATGTGAGAATTTCTTTAGATGCGGCAACTCCAGAGGTTTACTTTGCCACTCACGGCTCAAGGCAATTTGCAAAAGTAATAGCTCAATTACAAGAAATTATTAATCAAGGTGCTGATCCTTCATTGTTTGGTGCATCATTCCGCATCATGGGCGCTAATATTTGCGACATTTTTTCCGCTTCAAAAATGATGTCGGAAATTGGCGCTGCTTATATTCAGTATAAGTATTCTCTAACCGATGACAATACTGAATATTTAAAAGGATCGGATGATCTGATCAACCGCGAAATTGAAAAGGCTAAACAGCTTAACTCAGCAACATTCAGTGTTCTTGGAGGAGATACATTGAAGGATATTACTGACGTAGGAATTGCTAATTATGCTGGTTGCATAAGTAGCTCTTTGGTTGGCGTCATTACAGCTGCCGGCGATATACCCTTTTGTATTCGTTTTCGAAATGTACCGTCTATGTACATTGGAAATATACGAGACGGATTAACCAATGTCTGGGGAGGTGCTCGTCATCAAGCAATATTATCAACAGTATCAAGCAAGCGCTGTGGATACATTTGCAAGCATCACAAATACAATCGGATAATTCTAAGGCACTGCAAAGGGAATCATTGCCAAGAAGTGATGATTAAGAAGGGCGTGGTCGTAAATCCTGAATTCATTTAGGAGGCGTAATGATCTATCTAGAAAAATGACCTTCTTGAGGTATACTTAAGAAGGTCATTATTTTTAATAACTTATGAATGAAATAAAGGTCCCTATATTGATTTCGGCAAAAAAGCTTCTTAGTGATGCGGCGCACTTGAATCCTGGACCATGGGTTAATCATTCTAAGTATGTGGCTCTTGCCGCAAAAAATATTGCAAAAAAATGTAATAATATTGATGAGCATATTGCGTATACTGCAGGCCTTCTTCATGATATTGGCAGACGATACGGTGTTTCACACCTCCAACATATTTTTGACGGCTATAATTTTTTGTCCGAACTAGGCTACCCATTTCTAGCGCAAATTGCTCTTACCCATTCATTCCCGATAAAAGAAGTTAGTTCATATTTTGGAAAAATGGACTGTTCTAAGAAAGATTTAATTTTTTTAAAAAAGTATTTACGGGATGTTAAGTATTCCCCATACGACAAGCTTATCCAACTTTGCGATGCCTTGGCGTTTCCGTCAGGTTTTTGTTTGCTGGAAAAAAGGATGGTTGACGTCTTTTTAAGACATGGCCCAACAGCGTTTATGCGTGAGAAATGGCTAAAAACCTTTGAAATAAAGGACAAATTTGAGAAGCAAATGGGAGTGTCA
Source organism: Candidatus Kerfeldbacteria bacterium CG08_land_8_20_14_0_20_43_14 (assembly GCA_002774575.1). Taxonomy (GTDB): domain Bacteria; phylum Patescibacteriota; class Patescibacteriia; order PEXW01; family PEXW01; genus PEXW01. The sequence continues at coordinate 2,256 of PEXW01000022.1, read as the reverse complement.
ATATATAAAGTACTGCCTGGTGTTATCAGAAGTACTTTCGTATAATTCGTCTTTGCGAGGGAGTGAAATAACTGAAGCAATCCTGCTTAATGTAATACCTATTTGATTTAATTGTGGGATTGCTTCGTCCCTGCCTTGGGCAGGTCCTCGCAATGACGAGGTTTTTAAATAATCCCACACCCAAAACCTACGCCTAAAACGATACCGAAATCTACACCCCGTTAGAAACTTCTGTTTATATTTTACTTATCCAATATAAATGGCTTAAAAAATTGTCTTAAAGTTTCTAACGGGGACAACCAAAACCATTAACCTTAAAAGGCGGTAAAAAAATTAATAAATTATAAAAACTCGTATTTCCGCTAAGGTTAGCTAAAATATTGAGTTTTTGCCATTTCTAGCGTCGTCTCGCCGTCGCCGTTTTATCGTGGATAACCTTGCCTTTTTTAGGCTTTTTTTGTGTTAACCTTTAAATAGAAATAAAAACCGAGGGTATTCAAAGAACAAATTTGGAAAGGCTTTGAATACACTTCACTAAAAATAACCCAGTAACTGATTGTTCTTTACAACTTAAGAAAGTGAGGTGATGTAACCCGCAAAAAGCATTGGTTTGCAACCAAATCAGGGGCCAACCAAAGGTAAATAAAGGGAGCTAGTTAAAGTAAACTGAAATTGTCAACAATCTTTTTATCTTTCTAAACATTAATATAGGGGGAAGATAAAGGAGTCTTTAAAGTGAAAAAGCTGAAACTTGTTGTAATGCTGGCTGTGATGTTTATCGCAACCATGGGCATGTCCATGTACATGCAGGGCTGTTCCAAAGAAACAGGAACGCCAAACCTGCCGGAAAGGATTACTGGACCGGCTATTGAAGATAATGGGAACGACATTACAAACCTTGTTTTTAGTGATGAAGCTAACCCATATGGTGCAATTAGCTCTGATTCACTAAACAAATTAGGGCAAATCGCCGCATTAACCGAAGTCGGGAAAGGCGTTAGTCAAAAAGCGTTAGGTTGGCAGCTCTATATTTCAGTTCCGTTTTATAGCCAAAAAGACCCTGCCTGGTCAGGGCAACTTTTAGGCTATAATACTTCAAGCGCGTATACTCTTGGATCTCATGGCTGTGCCGTTTCATGTCTTGCGATGTTGTATACAAAGTGGGGTTACGGAGCAAGTCCATCCACAATTAACAATTGGGCTTTTGGAGGGAAAGCACATTATGCTTTTATTAGCGGTGACGGCAACCTAAGGTTTCCGCAATGCCTCGAATATCCCGGGTATATTTGCAGGCCATACCAGTACATTTCTTATAATGACATCTATCTTCAAGTCCAAAGAGGAAGACCGGTAATTATTGAAATTGCATATGGGTCCGGGAGCCATTTCATGATTATTTTTGGGTTTGACGGATCTCGTTATTGGGTCAAGGATCCACTACGAGGTTACGGCAGTCCTGATACCCCATTATACGGTTCGGTAAGATCGGCTAGGCTGTGGGGTTATACGAAGTAGTATCACCACCTCACTTTACGCCAGGAGGGACTCTGTATTAGCAAAGTCCCTCCATAATTTTTTACATGTCGAATGAATAGAACTATACTTCAATTATAATTTGCAGAATATCCAGTATGAAAAAATTATTTCAAATATATTTTATCACCCTCGCTATTCTCATAACTGGTAGCTTCAGCGTACTGCTCGCGGTACTTCAGCGTGCCAAGGTGGATTCAAGTGCTTCGATCAATACTCAAGTACAGAGAAATTTGAATAGCCGGCAATCGTCTGCAAGTACCTGGCAGACATATACCGACGATCGGGATGGATTTTCCCTTTCGTATCCTTCAACATGGAAACTAGACCATGGGACTGCAGTCACAGGGAATGATCGTGGTGTATGGTTGTATTTTGAGTCCTCTCCTTCAAAGCGTTACCAACTTAATATTTTTGTTTCTGATAATCCAAAGAATTTATCAGCAGAAGATTGGGCAGCCAATGATATTGCTCAATTTGAAGGAAAAACATATGCGATGATTGGTAAGGTTCAGATTGGGAATAATCAAGGGTACGCAATCACAGATATTTTTGTGGGGACGCAAATTATGAGACTTGGTATTTATCAGTAAATAGAAAAATGTACCAGTTTCATTTTCCAGTTGCTGAGGTTAATCCAAATCTTCCTAACCCGATTGAAAACAATACTATCGCCAGGCAAATCATTTCTACATTTAGTGCCGCATCCTCTAGTATTTTCAA
>PEXW01000011.1 GCA_002774575.1 Candidatus Kerfeldbacteria bacterium CG08_land_8_20_14_0_20_43_14 | reverse complement strand
GCGAGCCGTGCCTTCCACAATACGCATTGCGCCTTCTAAATCTTTGGCATTTAAATCAGGCATTTTCTTTTCCGCAATTTCCCTGATTTGCGCTTTGGTTACTTTGCCGACTTTTTCCTGCAGGGGTTTGCCAGAACCTTTTTCAATCTTAGCCGCTTTTTTCAAAAGTTCTGCCGCGGGCGGAGTTTTGAGAATGAATTCATAGGTCCGGTCTTCATAGATAGTGATTTCCGCCGGGGTAACTTCACCCATCCGGTCCTTGGTGGCCTCATTGAATTTTTTGCAGAATTCGGCCAAATTCAAACCGTGCGGCCCTAAAGCCGTACCAACCGGAGGCGCGGGGTTAGCCTGGCCGCCAGTGATTTGCAGTTTAACAATTGCTTTAATTTTTTTTGCCATAATTTAAAATTTATCTTTAAGTCGCAAGGAAGTGCGGAAATCAAGCTTGGCTTGTTTGAGCACTGACGACGCGACACATTAAGGGGAGGGGTGGCTCTGGAGGGGAACCCCTAGGGGTGCCACTCCAGCAATCTTAGATTTTTTTAATCTGTAGAAAGTCCAGTTCCACTGGGGTTTCCCGTCCGAACATGGAGACTAATACTTTAACTTTTCCACGAGCTTCGTCAACCTCCGCGACTTTACCCTCGTAATCTTTGAATGGACCATCAGTAATCTTAACCGGCGTGCTGACCATGACATCGATTTTGAATTTCGGCTCGGCCACGCCCATTCGCCTTTGCATTTCCTTAACTTCTTCATCAGAAATCGGCGTTGGCGTGGTGCCTGTGCCGACAAAGCCGGTTACATTAGGCGTATTACGGATAACATACCAAGAGTCATCAGTAACAATCATTTCGACCAAAACATAGCCGGGAAAAATCTTTTCAGTAACCACTCGGCGCTTGCCGTTTTTAATCTTGATCTTATTCTCAGTGGGAATAAGGACATTAAAAATTTTATCCTGCATGTCCATGGATTCAATTCTCTGCCGCAGATTGCGGGCGACATTTTCTTCATAGCCGGAATAGGTGTGCAGAACATACCATTTGCGGCCGTATTGTACTGTTTGTTTTGGCATATACTTTTATCTTTGAATTAATTTTTCCAGGCCAAAGGCCAGACCAATGTCTAAAAGTCCTAAAAATAGCGCCACAGCTAAAGAAACGCCGATTACCACCAAGGTATCGCGAACCGTATCCTTGCGGGTAGGCCAGGACACTTTTTTCAGCTCTTCATAGGATTCCTTGAAGTAATTTGTTAACCAATTTGCCATTATTCGGCCTTTTAGGGAAATTTGATGTCTTAAAAACAGCCCGTGGGGGCGTGATACGGGTAATCTAACACCCCTTGAAAAAACCGTCAACTGTTGTGGCGCCCCGTGTGAAGGCCAGGCGAGAGAGAACCTAGCAATTAGTCATCATAGTAATGCGAGGAACCAAATTTTCGAATATTCCCCTTCTTAACTCCTAGGACCTCCCCTTTCTTTTTACCGAAGCGTCCGTACTGAATAGTGAAATCTTCACGGTAAATTTCTCCGGGTATGTAGCTATCAGGTCCTTCAATCTTTTTAAATGAGCGAATTTTTTTAAGACTCCTTTCTTGAATAACCCTTACCAGGCGACCACTGCTATCATACCTAAATAAGAACGTTCGTTTATCAATATCAAGACTCGATTGATCGTCACCTGCTTCTTGAGTGTAAATTACATCCTTAATTCGTCCATCGCTATCACTTTCGAATTCTATCGTGTTTTTAGCTTGTCAGAATTCTGTAGTTCTTGTGGCAAGAGCTTTACGAGTTCGGCGGGCAGATCATTCGGCCAGTCAATTTTTTCAGCAGTTACCTCATCTTTCTCCTCATTAATTTCCGTTTTTTCTGGTGGAAACGAAAAATTTTTAGCTTCATTCTCCGGATCACGTCCTTCCGGCTCCAATCCCATGAACTCTCTATTTGGCATAATTATTGGTTAATATTGTAAAAATTTACCTTTAAGAATACTCCTTCAGGAGTATAAGTCAATTTTTCTACCCTCTTCCTTACATACAAGAATGGGTTCAAGGGTCTGCTAGTTAAACCCGCTTACAGGGCGGCTGGGGATAAAGGCTCCAGTGGAATAGGCGTGCCTTCTGGCGCATATTCAATTTTAGTGCCTGCCGGCCAGATAAACTGAATGTCATCCTGATATGAAAAATCCAGATACAAATCCGCGCCGCTAATTGTCAGACTGGTCATATTGGAAGCACCTGGAAAATTTGCCACATGGTTTCCGGATTTATCCTGGACATATTTAATTGAGCCAGCATTGGTTGATTTGGTAATAATTTCACTGGCGCACTGCCAGGTACCCGGCGTTCCTTTCACGGTTTCATGGATAGTACCTTTTAGGCTGACTGGATCATAGCTGGGCAAATTTTTAGCCTCTAGACCAAGCTCTGACAAATCAAGATCAATCCAACCTTCAATGTAAAGCACCTGCTCGGTAAGATTTTTGCAGGCGGCCGACAATATGGACAAAGAAACTCTTTGCACTTGGCTAAAGCTGATTTTCCAGGGCACTAAATAAGCGTTGTATTTAATCGTCCCGGCTTCCACTACCGGCCGGCCGACTATATATTGATGAGTAACCATCCCGCCCATGACAGGCGGCGATGATTCTTTATAAAAAATTACATAGTCTGTCCGATCAGTAACAGTACCAGAGCCAGTCCCCTTGTTTTGACTGCCAGTATCAACATTACTGGCACCTTGGGAGCCTGTCTTGGTTCCGCAACCGCTTAAGACCAGGGTGCACGCGATGGAAATAGCGAGGAGAGTGATTTTTTTACACATGATTTAATGCAATAATAAACGACTCACTTAAATTATATTATTCTTTATTTCAGCATTTTCAGACTCTTGGCGATTTTATCCATTTCCGATAAGAGGCTACTGTATATTTGCGTACCGACAATGTAATTCATGGAATACATTTTGTTTTTGTTAACAAAGGTAAATATGTTCCAGGTCATCTGACTGTCTTGATAAGTGTAAGTCATTACGACTTTTGCTCCTGAAAATGTGTTCAGCTTGGACTTTTTGGCGCTGGTTACCTTACAATCTCCATCAGGATAAGAACTTTTACAACTATTTAATACCAAGTCAGAAAATTGACTTAGATTCGTTGACAGTAAAGCTTTGGCATTAGCAATTTCACTGGCGCTTAAAAGATTGCTTACATCAAAAACAATTTGGGCGTAAATATCGCCGCGGCGGGTGGCGGTAAACGGCGCAGTAACACCCCTGCCTGTCGCCCTTAACCAATTGAACGGATAAGTAATCTGAAAATTATTTTTGGTGTCTTTGACGGTTTTGTCGGCAAAAACTTTGGAAGCGTTTGTGGCAATGGTGAAACTTTGAAAAATCTGATCCAGGGTTTTTTCAAAAGCTTTAAAAGAAGTCTTGGGACTGACAAAATTCAAAATATACATAACATCGCCCTGAAAAACAAAAATGTTAGAATCCTGCTTAGTAGCGTCTACTTGCGGGGTTGATAATTTTACGGCTTTATAATTCTTTAATTTATAGTTTTTCAGGCCGGATACTTTAGTGCCTTTCATTAAGTCTCTCACTAATTTTACATGGTCTTTTTTGACCGCGGCCTGAAAGTTTGCGTCTATATGAGTCGGAATAATCTGCAAATACGGCAGGGCCGTATCCATGGTCTCGCTTTGCATAACCGCAAAACCCTGGCCCAATCCATCAACAGCCACTGTCCAGGTGGTCGGGATTTTAAGTGAAAAGGCGTTTTTCTTGCTGGTATAATTCTTCAGACTCTCGGCCTTAGCGTAATTCAGCGGCAGAACAAAAACCGCCAGGCCAATGAACATTGAGGCGAATATCAGGATTTTCTTTATATTTTTTATGGTTATTTTATGAAAAATCAGCTTATTCCAAGCTGATTTTTATTATACGCTTTTTTAGATTTTCCAGCTAACTAAATATCCAGATTTTTCACCGATTTTGCGTGGGTTTGGATAATTTAAAATATTTTTAAATGCGGATATTGAGACAGTAATTTATTTTTTTCGGCTGAAGTGAGACTGCCAAGGTAAAGTCTACCGTTGATTGTTTCTGGTAAGGTTAAACCCTCGGCTGA
>PEXW01000049.1:4581-4759 GCA_002774575.1 Candidatus Kerfeldbacteria bacterium CG08_land_8_20_14_0_20_43_14 | reverse complement strand
TTAAGCAATGGCAATTTTGAACAATACAAAATTTTGAACCCAGCCAACCAGACTAAATTTGAGGGCTGGTTTACCGGCGGAAATCAGACTTGCGGAGCGCAAACTTTTGCTTTGAGTCCTTCTTTTGATGGCAGTCACGCCGCCAAAATTCAATATTTGCCAATTTGCGGTGGCTCTG
>PEXW01000049.1:0-4559 GCA_002774575.1 Candidatus Kerfeldbacteria bacterium CG08_land_8_20_14_0_20_43_14 | reverse complement strand
CGCTATAAATCTTGGCACGGCAATCGGTAGTAGAAATTTTACGATTTCTTTTTACGGCAAGGCCGAAGGCAAAGCCTGCGCTCCGGGTATTCATTTAGCAACCGCGGGCCAACCCTATGCAAACGCGGATACGGATCCTAATACAGCTGGGGCTCAACCATTTACCTTTACTGAAGAATGGCAAAGATTCAGCTTTGATCTTGATCACACATTTCCAATCTTGCCAAAAGACCCAAAACATTGCTCTCTTACTTTGCCGGTAATATCGTGTCTCAGTGATTCGGATTGTGGCGGTGGCCCCGATGTTTGCGTTCAAAATGAAAATTTTACTCTATTCTTCCGGACTATACCCGCCTGCACTTACTATGTTGACAATGTTCAGGTGGAAGAAGGCAGTCTGACTGATTACAAAGATTATGGCGCGACTAATGTGGTTAATTTAAAACGGCCGCCCTCAAGCGCGGGGTATGATTTGGGCTGTACTGGCAATCCAGTCACTGATCCGCCGGCCTGCGGTAATTACATTGCTAAATGCAGCAAAGACGATGTTGGCTGTAATTTATACACTCCCGCTGACGGGGGCTTGGCAGTGCCGGCCAAGGGCGGCGTTTCCTGCCCGAAAGATAAGGTTGATTGCAAAGCTTTTCGGGAAACCTCAACCGAGGGCGGGGTTTTGCAGGACAATTCAACCCGGACCGGCAAATATTGTCAGTCGCAGCTGAAAGATCCGAATTTCAAATTTGTTTCCTGCACGGACGACAGTCAGTGCGGCGGTGTAGACGGCGATTGCCAGCCATTGGTTGCTTTTATCGCTAAAACCGGTCAAAGCTGTCAGGCTTCGGATGTGGGATGTGAAGCATTTACCAATCTGGATGAGGTGGCCAAGGGCGGTGAAGGCAAGGCTCAATTTACTAAACTGCAATTGTGCGTAAGGCCGGATGACCTACAATTGGACAATTATTATTCCTGGGTTGGGGACAGCGAAACTGGTTATCAGTTAAAACAATATCGTTTAAAGCGCAGCAATATTAATCCTGGCCCTTGCACAAATCTGCAGGTTTCCGGAACTGTTAATGCGCCATGTATTGACACTTTAGCCACCCGGGCTGTTTGTCTGGCTTCAGAAGTTGGTGTTAATCCGGATTGTGCTGAATTTTATGATGATGGCGGCAATACTTATTATTTATTGCGCTCCCGGACCATTGAAGGCACGGAAAGCTGTCAGCCGTTCAGAAACGCGGTTGATAACCTGACTTATTACGCGGATTCGCAAAAATCTTTGGCTTGCTCTTCAACAGCTGTGGGCTGCAGGGAATACATTGGCAATACCGGCAACAACATTCACCTGCTTCTGACCAGCGATTTTGAAAAAGGCAGCTACGCGCCCTGGAGTTTTTCCGGCGCACCTGCCCCCACCAATCCCAGCACGGAAAGCGTGAGTTTTGGCGGCCATTCTTTGCAGGCCAATCTTGATGCTGGTACTGCTTCGGCCCAGGCTGTTTTGGACGGCTTGTTAAAACAAAATGCTTCTTACACTGTTTCGTTCTGGGCAAAAAGCCAGGCTGGAGATGTTAATCTAGAAAGCCAGCTTGCTTCTTCAGGCGGCCAGCAGTCTTTTGGTCAGGTTATCATTAAAAGCGATTGGAACCAGTTTACTTTGGGTCCTTTAAAATTCAGCCAGACTGTTGACGGCACTAATGAACTGCTGACTCTGACCGCGACCCAAGGCTTCTTTATTGATAATGTCACTCTGACCGAAATTACGGAAAATATTTATCAAATCAAAGGCTCCCAGACCGCCTGCGGTGGGTATGAAGGTTGTCAGGAATACAAAGACCGTTTTGGCCAGGTTCAGTACCTTTCCGGATTTGAGAGGCTTTGCCAAAGTAACAAGGTCGGCTGTGAAGCTTTGATCAACACCCAAAATTCTTCCAATGCCTTTGCCGAAACTTACAGCCTGCCGAATCTGCGCGGCGATGTTGATGGCAATGGCAAGGTTGAAAACGCGGATAAGGATTATTTGATGAACTTTTTGTCCTATAACGGTTCATCGCCAAAGCCTTGGGAGAGCGGGGATGTGAATAATGACGGGACTGTGGAAATTATAGATGTTGCATATCTTTTAGACTTCCTTTTCAAGGTCGGGCCAGCGCCGGTAAGCGCGGCTTATTCAGGAGATGAAGTTTCAGTATCCGCGGATTCAGTTGAATATTGGGTGAATGATCCGCAAAAAGCCTGTTCAGCCGCGGACAAAGGCTGTAGAAGTTTTGGCCGGGAAACTTTCAAACAAAAAAAGCTTACGCCTTTACCGCCACCTCCATTAATAGAGTGGAATTCTTATGAATTGCAAAACACGGAATCGCTTTACTTAAAAGACAATCCGGATAATTATTCTAAAATTCTTTGCGGCAGAGAAGCTTTATTCTGTGACGAATACACCATGCCCGAAGGCGGCAAGTCTTATTTCCGCAATCCAGGCAATCGTACCTGCGAATATAAAGAAAACCAGGGCAGTAAGCTGGCGGGCTGGTATTTGTCGGGCACAGACGACAAGTGCGATGTCTGGAATCTAAACGGCCTGCCCCCGGAAATCCCTTATGGCGGTCAGGTTGGTCTATGCCCGGCAGAGCAAAGCGGCTGCGGCAGTTTCTTGGATCCATTGGGTACGGGCGAAAGCATAACAGCCAATGGCGGCTTTGAGCTGGAAGCGGCCGGCGTGCCCATAAGTTGGTCAGTTAATGGTTTAGCAATGCAGTCCTTTGAAGTGCATTCCGGTTCTCGCGCGGTAAAAGCCGTATTTGACAGTGCGAATAGTATTTATCAGACCATCAGCCTGAAAGCTAACACTTTCTATGTTTTAAGCGCTGATGTTCAGCTTGATTCGGATGCGAATAATACCCAGAATGTTATTTTGGGATTGCGGGATTGTCGAGATTCGCTGGGTAACCAAATTAAAGTCTCTTCACCAGACAACAGCATGACAGCGGGTAATAATGGCGCGAATTTAAAGATGCCAAGAGACAGATTTAGCTCAACTAATTATCGGCGGATAAGCGGCAGATTTTATTCAGGTCGGGCCTTAACCTGCGAAGTAATATTCGGATCTGATGGATTTAGCGCGCTTGGAGACGACGGGCATTGGTTTGATAATGTGGAAGTCAATGAGACTTCCGCGTCCGCGGTTATCAGGCAGAGCGTTGACAGCAAATCCTGCAATGGCGTGGTCGGCGATAAATTGGGCTGCCGTTTGTTTAACGACATGTTCAGTCCAGGCCTGACTTATGATGTGGATTTAAGTCCGGTTGGCGGCAAACCGAACGATCTTGATGCCAGCGGTTCACCAGCGACTTGCGCTGACCAGCCCGAAACTTGCGATAGTAATGTGGTTTTGAAAGTCAGCCGCGATCGGGCCTGCGCCAAATGGCTGGCGCCCACCAGCACATTTGAAAGCGTTAAGCCGAATGGCCAAAAAGAAGATTTATCTACTTCTTTGGCCACCTGCGACAGCATGAGTCCGGGCGGGCAGTGCAATCGTTTTGTTGATGAAAAGCGCTGTTCTAATAATCCCAAAAAAGCTTGCGTTGATGACAATGATTGCGGCGGCGGCAATACCTGCAAGCCCTTTACCATAACCGGGGACAGCCCGGCTTACACGCGGGAAGAATTAAGAAACCGCAGTGGCTTGGTAGTGGCTGGTTTGGACTGGAAAGACGGCAAGATAATCGAAGGTAAATATCCCTTTGGCATTGCCCCGCAGATTGGTAATGACGGCAGCACTGTCGAAGATGCCGCCATTAACGGAAATTTTGACAAGTCAGTGAGCCTGACAAACAGTAGTTGGTTTTTGAAAGACTATTCGCTTGCTCAAAATGATCAGGCGGAAATTGTTTCCACCGAAACCCTGGATTCAGGAAAAAATGTGGCTCCCCGCTCAATTGACCCCTATCTTAAAGTTACGCCGTCAGGCAGTACGGATGGACATATGGTCAGGACAACTTCCGGAGTATTAGCTAATAATGTCACTCCGGAAAAAACCTACATGATTTCCTTTAAAGCCAAATTTTTACAGGCACCGGATAAAAATGTTCTTTCCACAGTGGACGAAAGAAGCATAGGTGTTGGTTTTGGCACCGGCCTTTCCACGGGTCCTTTAGGGAACGAAAATACCTGGTGGGCTAACGCCGAGGCCAGCACTGAATGGCAGAAATTCGTTGCCGGGCCGTTTAAATTAAGTTCCTCTGCCGCGGCAGAAGAAGGAAATAACTGCGGCGCCTGCAGTCACAGTTCCTTTGATCCTCACACCGGCTATATTTACTTTCAAACAAACTTCGCGAATTTAGCAGGTTATGCTATTGACCAAGTTTCAATCCTGCCTGTTCTGCAAGTGGACGATTCGACGGGAAGCTGGCGGAGCAAAGTCAGCGGAGATACTTATATTGCCCGCTCCTGCCGTTCTTATCCGAATGCCACGGCCCTTTACTGCAGTTATCAGGACGACACAGGCAAAAAATTTGAAGGCTGGAAAGGTTACTGTCTGGAAGCCGATCCGAAAAATCCCA
>PEXW01000055.1 GCA_002774575.1 Candidatus Kerfeldbacteria bacterium CG08_land_8_20_14_0_20_43_14 | reverse complement strand
GCAACGGTTGCTCCCACTCGTCGAAAAAGTGTCTTAATTTTGGGGGTCTTGACAAAGTGCTGAATGCAACTTAACAAAAATTTCGTGATTGTCAATATTGGGATTAGTAAAAACCCCGGTCTGGAATAGATCGGGAATTTTTGTGTTGATATCACAAACAAAACCATGTTAAGGTGTTTTGAAAACTAAAACTGCTTTTTGCCAAAACAAGGAGTAAAAAATGCAAAAAAGCAGCAAACTTTTGATTCATGTTCGGTCTATCAGCTTAAGGCCGATTATTTTTCAGCTCTTGAGAGGTCTGACTCGTTTTATGTAGGCTTTGACATTAATCGCATAAAAAACACGGCAGATAGTTTTCCAGGCCTGCTGGCGTGGATTGGCACTAACCCTGAAGCTTTGGATTTGTTGCTAATGGCAAGCGCATATAACGAGGCAAAATATCAGCTTCTCCAGGCTTATGCCGGCGCTGGGATCAATTATGTGGATATGATTGATGTCCATGAATCAAATCGGTACCGTAAAGGGCTGAATATAAGCCTGGAGAAACTGGCAGCTGAAGCCAATGTGCCTTTCTCCTGGGCGTAATGGGCTTATAAAGCATGCGGCATACAATGTACGGACAGTAGTGGCAATTAAGTTATTTTAAAAACCCCGGTCTGGAATAGATCGGGGTTTTCTAAAAAAGCAATTAAACTTGGTTTTAAGAAATTGGGCCTTCCCTTTTCAGCATCATGCCAGCCATTTGAGAAAGCGACCATCAGATACGCGTCAAAAAAAGAGTGTAGTCCGCTTTTGTTGGACAAAAGTAAGAAGTATTTGGCCGAGTCGTGAGACATATATGAACGATAGCCGAGTGAGTACATGGAATCCATCGCTATCTGCTGGGGATCGTCAGTCTGAATGGCGTACTTAAGTTCGGGCTGATTAAAACTCAAATGGATTTTGGCTTCTTGTCGCTGGTAAGAAGCAAAATCATAAATTGTGATAATTGCCATCACCAAAGCCAAACTGACTACAGAGCCGGCTAAAATTTTTTGCATCTCTACCTCCTTTTTATTGCCACGCAATCATGGTTTAAGGTCTTGCGATTCTGTTTCAGGCTGTGCCGGACGACTTTTTGTGTGTATCATATAGCACTGTTTGCATCGATTAGGATCCTCGTTGTAACCTCTCTCGGCGAAGTATTGCTACGCATTGATAGTAAAGACGAATTCCTGCCCACACTCTATGGCAAGTTAAAATCTTTGGTTCCTGACCTAAATTCATAAATCCCCCATTGAAAGGATTGTTAATGTTTTTTTGTTGGCTTTATGTTTCTTGGAATTGCGGCCACTCTAATTCTTCAATAAAAGGCCGAACGCCCTTAGTCGTTCCGCATTCCGCATTCTTACAGGTACCCAGCCGAATGCCTTTGGGGTATTTGATATTCATTCTTGGAGTCAATTCCTGTATGCCTTCGTCTGCTAATACCCGATTAGGACAGTCAGGATTTTTACCATCTAACATTTCTCGACCGTCTTGCAGAATTCCATTCCGTAATTCCGGGATGTCGCCAATAGTTAAACCTTGATTTTTCAAAGTACCTCCTTTTAATATTCTTTCTTTTCTTTCTACTTGTTTTACCCCCAAACCAGCCTTTTTGTCAAGGAAAATTCGCATTTCTTGCCATAAAGGGCATTTTTAAGTAGGATAAAAAATAGCTTCACTTTAAATCAATTTATTCTTATGGGACTTCCAGCCAAACGAAGAACTAAGCAATCCAAGCGAGAACGCGCTGCGCATTTTGCCTTGAAAGCTGCGACTCTTTCAGTCTGTCAAAAATGCAAACATCCAGTCAGGCCGCACCGGGTCTGTCAAAACTGCGGATATTACAAAGGCCGAGATGTTTTGAAATTAGCCAGTAAAGACGCCCGCAAAACTAAGCGTAAACAAAGGAAAGAAAAAAAGAGCGAATAATTCCGATTTATTTATGTCCAACCGTCATTTAGCCAGAACCATTGCCATGCAGGCGCTTTTTGAGTGGGATTTTAACCGCCAGTCAGGCAACCTGGCTGAAGTGGTGGAAAGGGACAAAAAGGAATTCGCCCCGGATTTTGACGATCACGATTTTGCCATGCGGATTGTTAAAGGAGTGCTGAAGCATCAGATAGACATTGATAAGGTGATTGTCCAATACGCGCCCGAATGGCCTTTGGACCAGATTACCATTGTGGATAGGAATGTTTTAAGGATCGGGATTTTTGAACTGAAATTCACTCAAAGCGATGTGCCGCCAAAAGTCGCCATTAACGAGGCCATTGAATTGGCAAAAAGTTTTGGCGGTGAATCTTCGGGCCGGTTCGTCAACGGAGTCTTGGGTTCAATTTATAAAGATTTGATGGAAGAGCAGCAAGTTAATCCGCAGACCCAGGTGATTACGCCGGAAAATGTTAACACTATTTTAAAAACTGACTCTCCTGTTCAAGATAAACCTGAAACTTAGGCCATGCGACATTTATTGGAATTCGAAAAAGTCATCGGCTTTGCTTTCAACAACCCTGAACTTCTCAAGCAGGCCTTTGTTCATCGTTCATATCTAAACGAGCATCCGGATTTTCCTTTGGCTCATAATGAACGGCTGGAGTTTCTGGGCGACGCGGTTTTAGAAATGGTGGTAACCGAATATCTGTATCAGACTTTTCCAAATCCCGAAGGCGAATTGACCAATTGGCGGGCATCTTTGGTAAACGCCAAAACTTTATCCGAAATCGCGGCCAATTTGGGCATGGATGATTATATGTATTTAAGTCGAGGCGAAGAAAAAGACAAGCAGTCCAAAGCCCGGCAGATTATTTTAGCCAATGCCATTGAAGCCGTGGTGGGCGCGATTTATCTGGACCAGGGCTATCCAGCCTCGCAGAAATTTATTTCCGACCATGTTTTAATCAGGCTAAAATATATTTTGGACAATGACCTGGCCAAAGACGCCAAAAGCCGCTTCCAGGAAACGGCGCAGGAAAAATTCGGTATTACCCCGACTTACAAAGTTTTGTCAGAATCCGGCCCGGATCATAACCGGAAATTCGTTGTGGGAGTGTATATTGGCGCGGACAAAGTCGCCGAAGGCAATGGCACTTCCAAGCAGGAAGCGCAAATGTCCGCGGCCGCGGCTGGCCTGATGGCAAAGGGTTGGTAGGTTTTTCAAACCCATGAATCAAAAACCACGACAACAAAATGATGTAATAGTGGCTGGGGCCGTGTATCTTGACCTGAATTTAATCGGTCAAGTGCCTTTGGATAATGTTACACGCGGCGTACGAAATTTTAAGCTCTGATTACCAGGCTGAACCAGGCGGCTCTGCATACATATTTACCAAAGTTTTAAAAAGCCTTGGTTTAAGGCCAATATTTATTGGCCAAGTTGGGAATGATGTTTTAGGTAAGATTTTAATTCAAAAAATTAATAATGATAGGGTGAATGTAGAGTTAAACATTAATCCCAAAGCACAGACAAATATGAGCGCAAATGTCAGCGGCGACAAAAACAATAGCATCAGTCTGACTGCTGACAATGCTAATCAATTGTTTAAACCCAAAGAATTGTTAGTTCAAATTCAAAAGCAACTTCCAAAGTCAAAAGCACTATATATCGGAGGATATTTTAAAATGCCCCAGCTTTCCAAGACTTACTGGCAGCTAGCCAAACATGCCAAGAAAGAACGATGTCTGGTGATTTTGGATCATGGTACCGTACACCACCAAGTTAAGTCCACTCAATTAAAGCAAGTTTTAAAACTTTTGCCTTTTGTTAACTACTATTTATCAAATCAGGAAGAATTTCTTCGGGTAATGAAAGCAGAAAGTTTATTAACTGCTTTTAAGAAATTTCAAAAAATTGCAAAATTTTCAACCGTGGTCGTCAAGCGTGGCCAAAAAGGCGCTTCAATTTTTAAAGCAGATAAAGTTGTGACAATCCCGACTATCCAAGTTAGGGCATTACATACTGTCGGAGCTGGCGATAGTTTTAATGCTGGTTTTTTGCATGGGGTGTTAAAAAATTATTCCATATTAAAATCAATCCGTTTTGCGAATACCTATGCGGCCTAAGAATTTCGGGCAAAGGGATGGTAAGGGGGCGTTAGGAGCCAAAAGAGCTAAAGAGATAGAGGGGCTAGGGGGAGAAAGAGCTTTGAGATTAAAGTTTATTTTTGACATTTATACCTTTATAAACTAAGCTTTTTTAAAGAAAATTGAACTTTAGACAATTTA
>PEXW01000003.1 GCA_002774575.1 Candidatus Kerfeldbacteria bacterium CG08_land_8_20_14_0_20_43_14 | reverse complement strand
TTTGTTTTTGTTGTTGCATAAGAGTACAAAATTAATTACTTTATATCCTTATTTTACAACAAAATTAGTTTTGCAACCATCTCATATCAACAAGTCAACACCTATGGAAAAATCAATCTACACTCAAGAACATAAATATCTGATTAAGCAACTCAAAAAAGCCCGCCTCGCCGCAGGATTAGATCAAAAAGAAGTAGCACAAAAACTCGGCAGAACCCAGTCATACGTTTCTAAAATAGAATCCGGCCAACGGCGCATTGATGTTATCCAGTTAAAAGAATTTTCCGAGCTCTACCGAAGAAAGCTATCATATTTTGTAAAATAAGTTTATTCGTTTTGCCAGTACCAAAAATGGTTTTGCAATTCTTGGCTGAGCAGGTACGCGTTTGCATGCGACAGTACACCGAGATACGACTGTAACGATTGCTTAAGTGTTTCTTGCCTAATATTCCCATTACGAAAATCAATCGTTCGCAAATGCAATTTTCTGAATATCCGCCGCTCCGTTTTTGTGCGAAGTACGCGATAGCGCGGTAACACAACGTACCCGAGAAAATCTATGCCTTGGCTGAATTTGCGAATTGTCATTTTTCTTGGATGTAAATTGAGCAATAATCTATTAGCGAGGAACTCGCGCAAGGGCATAATGATATTTGCTAAATACGTATAATCTTCGGAAATAATAACAAAGTCATCGGTGTAGCGCACGTACTTTTTCGCCCTCAAAATGTGTTTTACGTACTGGTCAAGCTCGTTGAGGTAAATATTAGCGAATAACTGTGAAGTTAAATTGCCAATGGGCAATCCTTTGCGCTCAAAAATAGTAGTGTTCTCTGACCTGAAACTTCCAATAATTTCTTTGATTAGCCACAATGCGTCATCATCCTGAATGCGCCGCACGAGGATCGAAAAAAGAATATCATGGTCAACCGACCCGAAGAATTTTTGAATATCGCACTTGAGCGCAAAACAGGGCTTGGTATGATTGTGGCTTTCTTGCCGTAACATTCGTTCCAGCACATTCACGCCCCTATGCATCCCTTTCCCAATCTGGCATGAAAATGAGTGGGGAATGAACGATGGTTCAAATAGAGGATTCAAAACGGCGAACATCGCATGGTGCAATATTCTATCCCGAACGGTGGCCTTGTGGATGTGGCGAACCTTCGGGTCAGTAATGTAGAATGAGGTGTACGGCTCGTGACGGTAGTGCTTGTGCCTCAGTTCATAATGGAGCCGAAAAATATTCTCTTCCAGCCGCCACTCAAAACGCATCACGTCTTTTTTCTTCCGCTTGTCTTTCTTAAACTCGTCCCAGGCACAGAACAAATTTTCCAGTGAAATAATCCGCTTAAAAATATCATTATGAATCTTCATACCATTGATGAATTTAACATTCCGATTTTCAAAAAATCGTACGACCTGTACAAAACGTTGTATTCGTACCGGCTCGCCGTGCCCAAGCAGGATCGCTATACGCTCTGGCAGAAATGCGAGCAAACCATTCTGGATATCGTAGAGGGAATTTTGCTGGCAAGTCAAGAGCCAAAAAACGCAAAATATTCCACTCTGGAACAGGTAAGTCTCAAGCTCAATATGGCGCGGGTCTTTTTCCGGCTGGCAAAAGAAGTAAAAGCGATAGACAACAAAAAATACGTCGTCCTGCAAACAAACGTGGATGAAATTGGCCGAATGCTTAGCGGTTGGATAAAATCAACCAAGGAGTAGCAAGAAGTACCCACGTAATCGGGGTACTTCTTGGTAACTAGAGCGAGGGTGCAGTTCCGGGCGGCAGCGAGACTAAGGTTATCGTTGTAGTTGTCATCCGAATTGTTGTTGACGTTCAAGCCCTTGGAGTCAAAGTTGCCGACGTTGACGCGGTTACCGTCCGAATCAAGATATTTGCCTGTTTCCGTCCGTACCACTGCCCTTTGTCCCGCCTGCGCAGGACTTAGAGCTGTATTTTATGCGGGAGTATTCACCCAAAGCGGGCAAAACCTCCACTAGAAGCAGGCAAGAAGTGCGCTCTCAATCTTTGCTCACACGCTGCCGCGCTCCCTGCCCGCCGCTTGCCAATTTGAATTTGACCTCAAATAGCATTGCGACGAGAGGCCCTTCTGTGTCTTCCCGCCAAATGAGTGGCGGCTTTGGCAGGCGGGCGTAAAGCCACGGCATTCTGGTGAGACCTCATGGTAAAGATGAGGCAACACGCGAGATTGAGCCGTAACCCAATCTACATGAGCAGGTCGTTCACCTTAGCAGAGCTGCCGAGAAAATAAAAGAGCCCCAGCAAAAAATTTTGCCGAGGCTCAAGTCTCAAGAGAGACAAGGCTTCAAAAATCAAAGTTCAATTTCACTTCCGGGCGGCAGCGAGACCAAGGCCACCGAGGTAGTTGCCATCCGAACCGCCGACGCTCAAGCCCTCGGAGCCAAAGCCGCCGACGCAGACGCGGCAACCGCCCGAACCAAGGTCGGAACATCTGGCGTAGACGCTTGAGAACAAGCGGCTACCATGTACCAGGTAGTACAGAATGTTGGTGTAGACCATTGCCCGTGCTTCGGGTGTTTCCTCAACTGCCGTGATCAGTGCCTGCTGCTGTTGCCAGGTTTTGCTCGTGGAGCTGGGAACGATATCCTTGCGAATGAGCCGCCAGGTTACCTCGCCCTCTTTTTGGGCAAACGCCTGATTCGTGTACCAGGCATCCTCTTTGGAGTAAAAAAGATTGCGATCAACCCTGCTCTTCACGCCGATAATGGACAGGCCAAGGTCGGCGATTAGAATGTGTGTATTCTTGCATTCACGCAAGACGCTTTCAGAGAACGGTATCTCTTTGAGCCGGCTGATAGCCTGTTCGGAAGGCTGCAGCTTGAAGTGCTGAATAGCTTCTTCAACGCCGAGGAAGTTCTTGCCCATAATGGCGCGAGCATTCTTCTGGTCAATGGTTGCTTCGTAGCCGCCCTGCTCCCAGAAGTTGACGAGTCGTGTCATGAGCTTCTGATCTTCAATTGCGGCTTGCAGCAGGTCGGGGTTACCGCCCTGTTTGCCGTAAGCAACGAGAAACTCATGAACTTGGCCGTGCGAAAAATCACCCGGCTTGAATTGTTGCGCACGATCTACCATCGCACACCTCCACATACAATTGGTTATCTGCCCTAATTCCGTTAGAGCGGCGGTTCCAAGGTATTCCTTGGATATATTTCAAAGAACGACTTATAGTAGCATATTCATTGTCAAAGTCAAGCGCAAGCGTGATAAAAAAGAGAGCCCCCAGCAAAAAAATTTACCGAAGGCTCAAGTCTCAAAAAGAAACAAAGTCTCAAGATTCAAAGATCGAAAATCACTTCCGGGCGGCAGCGAGACCAAGGCTAACGCGGTAGTAGTCATCCGAATAGCCGTCGACGCTCAAGCCCTCGGAGCCAAAGTCGCCGACGCCGACGCGGAGACCGACCGAAGCAAGATCGGAACAGCGAACGTACATCTTCTCCAACAGGCGCTTCCCAGTAACCAGGAAATAGAGCGTGACCATGAAGATGACTTCACAGGCGCGCGGCGTAGTTTCGTCGCTGGTCAGCAGCGACTGTTGCCGTTGCCACGTCTTGCTGGTGGAGCTTGGCACTTCGTCCTTGCGGATGAGGTACCACCGCAGATTGACCTTTTCTTTCTTTGCGAAGGACTGGCTATAGTACCAGTCCTGATTGTAGAAAAGGTTCTTGACCTTGCTGCGCATGTCCAGGATGGACAGCGGGTACCCCACGAAGAGGATGTGGGTTTCCTTGCAGGCTTCCAGCTCGGCTTCGGTGAACGGGATTTCACGAACCTGGATGAGCTCTTTGTCCGTGAAAGAAACACCGAAGTGCTTTATCGCGTCTTCCGGGCCCATATAGCTTGCGCCCATGATTTCCTTGGCGCGCTTCTGGCTGGTTGATGGATCGTAGTCACCGCGCTGGATATAGGCAACAACCTTCTTGGCGAGATCATTGTCCCTGCTGTCAATAATTTTCTGGGCTAATTCGGAATTAAGCCCTGCGTTTTCCAATTTTCCAAGAACTTCGTGCTCTTGGTGGATAGAAAGCTCACGACTTGACATCGCATACCTCCATTTACTGTGATTTCTTGTCCTGATTCCGTCAGAACGGCGGTTTCAAGCGTATTTGCTTGAATTGTCAAAGAACGAGTAATAATAGCGTATATTGGGGAAAATGTCAATGGTTAAAAATGCGCTATATTTACTATTGAATATTGACGTAAAAAGCGTATAATGATAGGGAAAAGAATCATCGTGGCGCGCGCCGTAATCGGCGCCACGAAAAATCTCCTTGTTTTTTGAAAAGCCGATTTAATTTGTATTTTTACGGAGAGGGCGGGTGGAATTCCCCCCCAAACCCCCCTTCCGCCCCGCCAGATAAAGTCAAGAATTCCTTTTAAAATAAGTTCGTGCGAAGCTAACAATTAGAGCACCAGAATCAAACTTTCAGGAATTTTGCCAACAGATTTTGCCGCGCGAAGCGCGCGGAAACCCTGTCCTGCCATACTTTGCGGCACAACGCGCCGCCGAATCAATCGGAAAAAAATCGTAAAGTTTGATATTGGTGGGAGCAGAGGGATTCGAACCCCCGACCGTACGCTTAAGAGGCGTCTGCTCTACCAGCTAAGCTATGCTCCCAAATTGACTAACTTGAATTTACAAATAAACCTAATTAATGGCAATGGTCTTTTGGCTAAGTCCCGTCCTCGTCGCCTAATGGCGACGGGACGAGGATCCGCGACTCCGAAGCGGAGTCGGGACTATGCTCCCATAGTGTTGAAATTGTATATTTTGATTTAATTTTAAGCAAGGGCTTGACCCAGCACCACTTTCCATTAAAGCATTACTCAAAAATATAGATATTTATCACAATAAACATCTTTAGCTAGTTTCAGATTTATTTTGGAAAGTGGTGCTGGGTTGACAAGTCCTGAATTTGCGCTAGGTTAAAGTGAAGACAAAAAGGAGGTTAAATGTTAGTTGTGAAAGACAGCGACTTATTACATAAGACTCTAGATGGCTATTTTCTTGGATTGAATTGCTCTTTTCGAAGATTGATTAAAAAAATAGTCAAGTTAAAAGTTGATCAGCATGATCTGGTCAAAGCGGAGAAATTACGAGATTTTTTACAGGACGCCATTAGGCTTTATTCGTTTTTCAGAAGTCAGCCCTTTTCCTGGGATCATCCCGCTGGTTTGGCGGCAATAGATCAAGCAATTAATGCGGCAATGGCAGACGAAATCGAAGAAGCCATGCTTTACTTGCAGCAGGCTGAAAAATGGCGAGCAGTCATAATTTCAGACTTAGCAGAATCGAAATCAGTTGTTTATAAAAACCCCGGCAGAGTTTAAATCACGGGGTTTTTATTATGCTTTTACCTTAGGTTTTTTTCAGCGCATCCTTCAAAGATTTGCCGGCTTTGAACTTGGGCACCCTGACTGCCGCAATCTGGATTTTTTGACTTGGATTTTGGGGGTTTACACCTGTACGGGCAGAGCGCTCTTTGGCCATGAAAGTGCCAAAACCCGTTAAAGTAACTTCATTGCCGGATTTAATCGTCTCGGTAGTAATATCCATAAAAGCGTCAAACATTTCTTCGGCTTGTTTGGCAGTCGTATTTAATTTTTCAGCGATTTTTTGAATGAGTTCGGCCTTGTTCATAGGGCTCACCCCCTTTCGGGTAATTAAATTTGCTTACACCAGTATTATACCTCAAATTCTTTGTCCAGTCTGATAATTTTGGAAGCTTTATTTTTAGAATTAATTTCAATCAATACAGAATTAAAAACCGCAGGCCCGTGCTCGGCGATTTCATGCGGCTGTTTTTCGCCGGTTAAGAATCTTGGCATTATTACAGCCCTGTCAACGCCAATAATCCCATCGCGCAGTCCGCACATGCCCGCGTCAGAAACATAAGCCGTGCCGCCCGGCAGAATTCTGGTATCCGAAGTCGGCACATGGGTATGACTGCCGACCACAGCCGTTGCTCTTCCGTCTAAATGCCAGCCGATTGCCACTTTTTCACTGGTTGCTTCAGCGTGCATGTCAACGAAAATAATATCCCCTGAATTATTGGATAACAGCAAATCCGCGGCATCGAAAGGCGATTTTGCTTCTTTTGTGATAAAAACCTGGCCCAAAAGATTGATGACTAAAACTCTTTTTTTCTTAATCACTAAATTTAAATATCCGTTGCCAGGCATATCCTCAAAAGCATTGGCCGGCCTGATCAGTCGGGAATCTGGGTCGTTCAGGATTGGATTGACATCGGTCTTGTTAAAAACATGATCGCCACTAGTGCCGACATCCACCCCGGCATTTTTCATCTCAACCCAGGTTTTTTGGGTAATGCCCAGACCATGCGCCAAATTTTCCACATTGGCAATAACCAAGTCGATTTTTTTAAGTTTTTTTAATTTTGGCAAAACTTTTTGCACAGCCAAGCGGCCGGGTTTTCCAACTATATCACCGATAAAGAGTATGTTCATAGCATTAAGGATAGCAGTACAAAGGCTTTTTTCACAATATGATTAAACCAATAATACAGAGCTGGGTTTTTATTTTGATAAATTTATCCCGCACCAGTCCCGCCGTTTTACGAAACGGATGCGGGATTCCGCCCCGCACTGTACCGATAGATATCGCCGGCTTTAGCCGGCGTGTGCGTTTTCTAGCGTAGCTCCCGGGAGTACAATAAACTCACCTCAAAAATAGGAAGG
>PEXW01000001.1 GCA_002774575.1 Candidatus Kerfeldbacteria bacterium CG08_land_8_20_14_0_20_43_14 | reverse complement strand
GGACAATTGGGTTTAGTCCCGGGAAATAACAATGAGCGAATTAAGGATTTAATCTTAGCTTCCGAAGGAACCTCGGAAATCTTGAACATATGAGTGAAGCAAACTGCTTTGCTTCACGCGAGACGAGGCGGGCTGAACGATGTCTCGCTTATGAGACCGGACAGCCCAGGACTGGGTGGCGCCGGACGGGAAACCCCTTTGGGGTGTCCCGCCGGATTATTCGCTATGCTCTTCGCCCTAAGCTCAAAACTCTCAACTTTTCCGCCCATTCACGACTTTATCAACATCTTCCATTTTAACTGACAGTAGCCTGGAAACCCCGTCGTCGCCCATGGTCACTCCATATAACAGAATGGCGCGCTGCATAGTAGCGCGATTGTGGGAGATGGTTATAAATTGCGTGCGGTGGGCGAGTTTTTCCAAAATCTGGGCAAAACGGATGGAATTAGATTCGTCCAAAGCCGCATCCACTTCATCCAAAACTACGAAGGGTGAAGGGTTGGATGCTAAAATCGCGCAGATTAGAGCGATGGAGGTCAAAGCTCTCTCTCCGCCCGAAAGCATGCTTACACCTTTTAATCTTTTACCTGGCGGAGTGGCAAAAATTTCCACGCCAGTCACCACTTTTTCTCCCTGGATTTTTTTGAGTTCCAATACCTCTTCCTCTTCTCCATCTTCTTCGTCTTTATCAATTTCCTCCTGGGCTTCGGGCGGCAAAATTACTTCTTTGACCAACTCCAGGCTGGCATGGCCGCCATTGAATAAAATTTTAAAATACTTGCTGAACTCTTCAGAAACTTTTTTGAATGAATTTTCAAACTTTTCCTTAATGATTTTTTCCAGTTTTGAAATTCCCACTTCCAAATCCGCCGAGGCTCGGGTTAAGTCAGCCACTTGGGTGGTCAAAAAATCATAATGAGTCTTGGTTTCTTCATATTCTTTGGCCGCGTTTTCATCAATGCCGCCGATTAATTCCAAAGCGTGTTTGGCTTTAGCCACTTCTTCTTCCAATTTTTCCAAAGTTGTATTTTCCTGAATTTTTTTGGTACTTTCAACTTTCTCCACATATTCAGCCGGCATTTCCGCCCGCAATTCCCGCAAAATATCCTCTTCCCGGGTTTCCAGTCTGGCTAAATCCACCCGCAAATCTGATAATCTGGCTTCAGCTTCCCTGACCCGATCCTGGGCTTCCCGCGCTTCTCTTTGCAGGGCGAATAATTTATCTCTTTTACCCTGCTCGGTTTGGTTGAATTGTTCAACCGCGGCTTTGGCTTGCTTAAGCTGGCCATCTAAGGTTTCCAATCTTTGATCCATTTCCTCCTGGGCTTGCTGCACTGCCGCTTCTGCTTCTGCCTGATTTTTAGGCTTTAAACCGGAAAGCTTCAAATCTTTGCTAATTTTTTCCAGCTCTTCCTGATGCCTTTGAGTTTCCTTTTCCAGAGCGAAAAGCCTTTCACTCAACACTCTGGTTTCCGCTGACAAATCATTAACCACCCTGGCTTTAACCTCCTTGGCCTTCATGCTTTCGTACAAATGCTTTTGCAGGGCGATTAATTCAGCCGGATCAATACTCGGCGCTTGAGTGCTGACTTTTTGGATAAATTTTTCCGCGTCAGTGGACAGGCGATAGGCCTCTTTTTTCAAAGCCGCGAATTCATCCGGTGAATTGGCGGATTTTATGGCTTGCAAAAACTTCTGGTGCCGGCTAATGACTTCCGTCACTTTTTTAGCTAAATCCGGCAAAGTCATGATAGTTTTGGTTTTCAGTGCTGTTTCTGCTTTTAATAATTCTCCTTCAATTTTCCTGATTTCCTGATCAAAAATTTCTGCTTCAGACTTAGCTTCTTTGGCTTGATTCTCTAATTTAGAAAACTTGTCTTTCAAAGCCTTATGCGCGTCTAATGCAGATTGCAACCTGGATTCCTGTTCGACTTTTTGCGAATTCAGCCAGACTAAATTGGTCTGCCCGGCCTGGGCCAGGCTTGCCGCGACTTTTCCGGCCAAGGCCGCGCGCTCGGTTAATAAACGATTCCTTTTGTCCACCAATGACTGATAATTATTTTGCAGTTGATTAAAACTCTCGTGGCGGGTGTCGCCCCGCTCTTCATGATCAAGCTTGGTTTGGATGGATTGCACCAGTGATAAAGCAGTTTCCTGTCCGGCTTCGGCGTCCTCAACTTTTTCTTTGACCTTCTGCAATTCCTGCCTTAAATTCACCAGCTTGGATGAATAAGACCTGACCTGAAATTCCCGCAAATTTTTCTGGACTTCTTCACGCTCGCTTAATCTTTTAACCTGACGAGTGAGCGAGCGCAAACGCGGGGCAATTTCATCAATTAATAATTGGGCCTGGGCCAGATTTTCCCGGGTGGCCGCTAGTTTGTGCTCGGCCTGCTCGCGCTTCATCTGAAAAGGCCTGACTCCTGCCGCTTCGTCAAAAAATTCTTTTCTTTCGGTTGGCGAAGCCAATAAAACCGCGTCTACCGCGCCTTGGCCGATAACCGAGTAGGTTCTTTGGCCGATGTTGGAGCGGGCTAAAAGTAGCTGAATATCGCCAAGCCGGGTAATGAAGCCGTTCATTAAATACTCCGATGTTCCGTCTTTATAAAGACGACGGGCAATCACCACTTTTTCATATTCAATCGGGGCTTTTTTGTCAGAATTATCCAAAGTTAAAGAAACCTCGGCCATGCCCAGTTTGGTCTTTTTATCGCTGCCGGCAAAAATCACATCTTCGCTCTTTTTGCCGCGGATCATTTTTAAGCTTTGCTCGCCCAAAACCCAGCGGATGGCGTCAGCCACATTAGATTTGCCTGATCCGTTCGGCCCGACAATTGCGGCAATGCCCCTTTGGAATTCCAGGGTGGTTTTATGGGCAAAAGACTTAAAGCCTTGAATTTCGAGTTTTTCTAAATACATTGGTACAACAAAAACGAGGCGAATTTCATGCTAATAGTTTAACAATTCCGGACTTAAAAAACAACCTTTTTTAATCCATATTTTGGCATCCGTGCCAATTCATGGGTTTGCGGATAGAAAAAATATTCGTAGAAACTAAAAACCGGCCAAATGCCTGACCGGTTTTTGAAATAACTATTCTTTTGGCCAAGGGGGTTGCCCGTGAAGATGAAATTCTTCAGGCCCTTTGCCGAATTCTGTGCTGAAAGGCATGCCCTGCTTACACAAAAAACATGCTTCTCGACTTGCCCAGATTTCCAAAAATTTGTGCAAAAGGCATTTTGGCTGGCTTATGAAATTACTCTGTCGAGCAACTTGGTCAATTGCTGGTAGCGCTCGATTTAAGATAAATACCGCTTGCATTGGAGTACCGCCGGCATTTTGAATCAGATTTCCAACTTCAAAATATGTCTTGCCAGTAGCAAATACATCGTCCACAAAAATCACGGCCTGATCATTAATCAGGCTGCTCTGGTCGTAAGGTAGGGTCAATGTTCCATCTGGACGCCTTACGGCAAAAGCAAAACTACATTCCATGCGCTTGGATTTATCTCGTGACAGTGACCGATTCAACTTCAGCGACATTTGGTGAGCATAAAAAGCGCCAGTGCCAATGCCGAGTAAAACAGCTGTTCGGTTAATGGTAAAGATTTCCATATTCAATAAATCTATCAACCCAACACAAATTAACTCAAAAAGTCTATGGTTGATATTTACAGGCACGACAAAATTTCCGTATTCTCGACAATGTCCTCGGCTGCTCAATACAAAATGACCCTTCTGAAATACTCCAGCCCCCATCTCGGTCAATGCCTGATTCCAGTCAATTGTTAAAACATGGCCTGACATAAAAAGCCTCCTTATCTGGCTTTAAAGGTTTAATTATCAAAGAATCTTAAATTTATTTGCCCAAAGCTTAGAAAAATGAAAACTTTCTGTCAAACTAAAAACCCGAAAATAAATCTGGGTTTTATTAAATTGCTTTGTTAGGAGCAGTTGATTCAGACTTTTAAATGTTGGATAGCCTCTGTTTCAGTATTAAAACAAAAAAGTTTCAAGTTAGCAAAACAAAAAACAAAGGCCGTTAATCCTGGTTGCGGTTAGTAAACTACCGAATTTATCTTGTGGGTAACAGAAAACCATTTCTCCATTTACCTTTTGAACATCATTAAATTCGGCTATTAAGCAGTGTATGGCTATGGAATTCATATTAACCCAAACAGTGCCGGATAAATTGATTATGAATTTTCTAATTCCTTTATCCAAAGCTTGATCGATTTTTTCTCGAAAGGCATTGATTCGATTGGAAGAATCCAAATTTCCTCGCAAAGCAACGACTAGAATGCCTTGCTTAGTTTCGGCTGTTATCGAGCTTGTCTGTTCAGCATCAGGGCTCATACATC
>PEXW01000047.1 GCA_002774575.1 Candidatus Kerfeldbacteria bacterium CG08_land_8_20_14_0_20_43_14 | reverse complement strand
ACAAAGAATATTGCCATAAGTATCAAATGCCATCCCTGCTTTTGCCCAGTCACTGTTTTTAGAGGAGGCCACAAATTTATCCAATCCCAACGGATTATCCTCAACTAATTGTCTGAAAATTTTCACCTTATCTGCCATGGGCAGATTACCGATTTCGCCGACATCTGTGGGTTGCATATACTGATTGATCCAAGCTGTTTCATCAACATCCTGCATCACCGTAATGTCTTCTACATAAACAGTGCTGTTGTCCAATAATCGGCAAAACAAAAATGGAGTAAAATTTTCTCGCACATTGGGCAGCGAGGGAAAATCAAGAATAAACTTTTGGTATGGAAAAGCAAAAAAGTTTTCCAAACCAGTCTTATCCTCAATCACCTCGTTAATAGTAGTAGCTGGATCAAGCTCAACAATAAAGTGCGGCGTTTGCAGAAACTCAATCAGAAACCGGCGAATATTATCCGAGTCTTGGCTTTTTCTTTTGCTCAAATTTTTGATAATCCGAGCGATTTGCAAATACCGGTTTTCCAATGTTTCAATCCTCCTTGGTTTCAGGGTTCGTTTCAATCATTTTCTGTCTGGCAAAAACCAAATGCCAATTATCGCCTTCATCAAAGGTAATAAAATTTTTTCTGATTTTTACCTCCACCTGCCATTCTTCAACTCCAAAATGTTCAGCCGCATGATGATTGACATCATGCATGTCATCTTCGCATTCAAGCCAATAAATAGCATAACAATTGGGACAGTCAGATGTGGTGTTAAGATCTTTTGGCTCTTTGACTTTGTTGACACAAAACTCACAATCGGTCATATACACGTCTTTGAGTGGCACAACCTGATCAAAGAAAACAATCTCAACTACTTTGACCCTTTTAATACACAAAAATTTATAATAACGTCCGCGATATTCAAAATCAGATTCGCCTTTGCTAAAAACTTGCATGGTATCAGCCCAAAGCGGATATAATTCAAGTTCGCAAAGTTTTCTGATCACTGATAGTGGCGCGACAACCAATAAGTCATCATATTGGCCGGCGTCAAAGCGATTTTTGATTTCTTGCGCATTGCTAAAAGGGTTAACATCTTGACATATCTCAACTTCGCCAAATATCTGACGCAGAGCCTCAACCTCCAAATCAAGGACATCGTGCTGTGACAGCCAAAGTATTTTCATAAATCACCTCCATTGGTTTTAAATAAAATGAACTGTTTAATTTTTATTTTAATCTTCTGCTGTTATTATTGCGATTGTTTTGATAAAAGTCAATCGTCGCACCCCTTGTAATTTTCAAACAGCATACTGCCGGCTAATCAATGGTGAGGAGAGAGAGTGTTTCCTGCATTATTTTACGCCAAATAATACAAGGCCACTGATAGCCAGCAAGATGCTATTTAAAAAACGGATCCAAACAAAAAGGGACCTTATTAAAAATAACAAAAAAGTTATAAATAAAGCCCCTTGTTTGTGTCCGGCAACGGCTTTAGACAAAAGCCATTACCTGGTTAAGCTCAGCGTGCACACCGTGCTCTCATATGAAAGCGCGGCACGAATGTCTTATACTTCAAGACACCCGATTCGCTCACACCCCTTGTTTGTTTTTTGCCCCTTGTTTAATTTTGTTTTGAATTGTTTGATCTCTCTCCTCAATTTCCTGATAGCCCCTAAAAACAAATCAGGTAAGCTAATCAGGAGAAAGGAGGAAAAAAGGCACAAGGGGCTTGTAACCTTCCTCAGAGCTACCGAGAAAAGAATATCTAATTCTGCTAGCTGTCACAAACAGCAACAGAATAAGATAAAGCCTTTCACTCCTCCTTGCTCATGAATAACCTTATTTCAATAAACCAGATCTGATTTATTGGAAAAAGGTGAGGAAAGATTTTAGACTTATAGTCTCGGTACTTTCCTCGATTTAGATTATCAAGTGCAAAAAGATATCTAAATTAACCGTCGTGCAATTGTGTTCGTTTAGAGAGCGTCAATCCTGTTTATGCCATACTCTCTCTTTCGGCTCATTCCTAAATTAATAGGAAACAACAGGACTTTGCGAGCACGAACCTTGCCCGCCGAAACCTCACCCTTAAGAATTTGGACTTTCCGCATCTCTGCCAATAGCATAAAGCTACTGTCCGCTACGAAATGGAAAAAATTCCATCCAAAAATGTAACGTTAGACTTGTCTGCTTCCAGCCTTCCTTCCTTTTGTGCTTTGCTCGGATACAATTTCCACTTTTCAAGACAACTGACGCCGCCCTTTCAAACGACCGTTTCTTTTATATCTCTAATCAGAGAAAATTGTACGCACGCGGCGCGTCCCCGCACCCAGTTGACCTTTCCACGCAAGCGATTAAAGGGATTATAGCTTAACAGCATCCCACTCGCGTAGTCAACATGGCATCAGTTTTTTATCCGCACGAGTACGCGGATCGTCCCCAACTTTTTTTCTCTGCCTACACCCAGAGGGATTGGAGTCCCTTTGCTCGCATTGGCTTGTCTTATCATCTCCGTGTAGAGGAGGGGATGTTTATTTTTTTTCTCGGTCGTCACCCACGACCGCTATACTTTAAACATAACAAACTCCTTTATTTATGTTCAAGTATTTAGCGGCAGAGGATGGAGTCGAACCACCTTTTGCCGTCCTTATGAGGGCTATCATCCCCATAGGCACTGCCATAATGGAAAATACTTTTCCAATCCAACCCACCAATTACTTGATGGACTTGATTGGAAAGTTAAGGTAAAAGAAAGTGCGTAATCTTTTAACCTCAACTGTTTTCCAAGTGCAATTTTTCCTTAAAAAAGGAATTTTGTGTGGGCTCTGCTTCCCACGGGCTCCAGTGTGTGATCTTTTAAGGCGATCTGCCCTGGATACTTTCCTTGAAGAACGTGCCTCAACCTGAATTCTGAACCTAGAAAGGTGAAGTGTAGATAAAAATTGCCATTGTGAATTTTTAAAATTTCCGGCTTAGAAACATCGTTGGCCGTAACGAGAATATTACCTCGTTATCCAACGAGTCGTCGCCACCCTGTTCAATCGCAAACCAACGAATGAGTTGCCAGACGGCCAATCCGGCAATGATTTCCGCAGTCGGACCGACAGAGGTGGATGCGCCACAGGCCGAAACTTCAGCTTCATCATCAGAATACAGAGTTGCCTCCCATTCCTTGATGTGCCCTGGTTTATTGGGATTGACAGAATAAATTCTACCGTTGTCAGCTCCCATCCGCGTTTCAATCAGAAGATTGGTTTTGAGCTTAAATTTCAAAGCCCTATCCCAAATCTCCTTTCGAGAAGCCATCGTGTCGGTGAGCATAAACACCACCTCGCCTAATTCCTGGCTCCCATCCACCCTCTCATCGTGGATGGTAATTTCGGTACCGGTCGCCTTCTTCACCAGATCTTTCATCGCCTCCACTTTCTTCTTCCCAATATCGGGGTTTCCGAAAGCCTGGTTAGCGACATTGTGTTCTTCCACGGTGTCAAAATCCCACACGTGGATATTTTCAATGCCCAACTTTGCCAGATCCAAGATTATTTTGGATCCGGTAGCGCCACAGCCGATCACATCCACCCGCTTTCGGCCAAACGCGTGTGGTTTGAACACACTTAAATGTCTCAATGGATCTATCATCATAGACTCCTTTCCTGTTTTTTATTATAAAATGTACCGTTTTTGTTTTTTTACTTTTTACTCCAGTCCGCAATCAATTTTGTGAACTTAAGTAAAAAGGTGAGGAAAGATTTTTCTGTAAAACAGACGGTACTTTCCTCGGTTTAGGTCAGTCAAGTGCGGACTGATTCTAAACAACCGTTGTGCTTACCAGTTAGCCCTTCAAAAATTTCACATAAGGTTTTGGGTTCAATCGCCCTATCCTCTGCTACTTTTTAAGCCGCGCTATGCAGGGTCTGGCAATTTATTGCGCGCCAGTAATTTTTCAGAAGATTAGCATCATACCGGTGACCTTGCAGGTACCTGCGTTGGTCCTGTTGGTTCTCTTCTGACTGGTTTTTTTTATAATGTCGTTCCAGCTACGACCAATATCAGCCTGGCATAACCGCCTCCTCTAATTTATAGAGTTGAAAATTTGCTGACTTTTGGAAATCTCTTTCCAATCCAACCCACCAGTGTTATCTGATGAATTAAATTGGAAAGTTGAGATTGAAATTCAAGTGCAAATAAAATTTACAATCTCAACTGGTTCCAAGTGCAATGTGCGTTCTTTTTTTATTAGGTTAGAACCCGCTCAATAATGAACGGAAGAAACCTTGATTGTGGAATCTGCTTCCCACGGGCTCCAGTGTGTGATCTTTTAAGGCGATCTGCCCTGGATACTTTCCTTATTACAGCGTTTCAATCAAGAAATGTCTG
>PEXW01000009.1 GCA_002774575.1 Candidatus Kerfeldbacteria bacterium CG08_land_8_20_14_0_20_43_14 | reverse complement strand
TCACCCACCCTCGTATTTTACCAAGGACTGAATTAACTGTCGAAAATTTCGAGCCCGGGCCTGCCCCGCTGTTTTGCAGAGCCAAACCCCAGAAAGCCAGACCGACTGCCGTGGCGTATTCCGGCTCCTGAACTTTGTCTATGGCGGTAATGACATTCAGAGGCGAACCGATTGAAGCAGGCAGGCGAAATTCTCTTTTGGCCACATCAATCAGTCCAGGCAATTTCGCTCCGCCGCCAATCATGGCAATGCCGGCAGGCAACAAGCCGGAACGATCAACTTTCTGCAATTCCTTATCCAGCATGGAAAATATCTCCGTTACCCGGGCTTCAATGATTTCCGCAACATGTTTGCGGGAAACCACGCCGCTTTCTTTGGGATCAATTTCCGCCAGATCAATTTCGTCCCGCTTGCCGACTTCATTGGGCAGGGCTGTGCCGTATTCCAGTTTGACTTTTTCCGCCACATCAATGGAAGTTCTCAAACCAATGGCGATATCATTGGTGATATGCCCGGCACCGACCGGCAGAATGGCAGTATGCAAAACATCGCCTTCTTCAAAAACAATCAGGCTGGTGGTTGAGGCGCCGATATTCACCAAACCAACGCCAATTTCCTTTTGGCGCTTGGTTAAAACCGCTTCTGAAGCGGCCAGCACGCCTAAAACCAAGTCGTTGATTTCAACGCCTGTGCGATAAATACATTTGGTCAGATTTTTAACCTGCGCCTGCAGGCCCTGGATTATCTGGGCATCAACTTCCAGTCGAATGCCTGACATGCCAATCGGGTCTTTAACGCCCTTTTGGTTGTCCACGGTGAAAGCTCTTGGGATAACATGCAAAATTTCCGCGTTTGAAGGAGAAACCGTGGTTTGGGCGGCTTCAATCACCCGCTCGACATCGTCTTCTTTAATTTCACCGTCGGCTTTGGCCACGGCTACCACGCCATGAACCTCCTGTGAGGAAATATGCGTGCCGTTAATGCCGACATAGGCGTTATTTATGGGCACGCCAGTCATTCTCTCTGCCTGTTCTAAAGCCCCGGAAATGGAAGAAATGGCGTCTTCAATGCTGGTTATAACGCCTTTGCTAATGCCGTCGGCTGAATGCTCGCCCAAGCCCAAAATTTGCAGACTGGAGGGGGTTCTTTCAGTCGGTGAGGCCACCACCACCCGTATGGTGGTAGTGCCAAGATCCAGACCGACAAGTGTGTTTTCTCGAGACATAGAATGCGATAATTATACTAAAATATCGGCTTTTCGACAATTATTTCCAATTGATAATATATGGCCAGAATATCATGGCGCCTACAACCAAAGCGATCAGGGAAGCAAACAGGACTGCGGCGGCCATGGCGTCTTTGACAATCTTGGCGACTGGCAGCAATTTTGAATTCACCAGGTCGGTCAGGTGCTCAACCACGGTGTTAATAAGCTCTAAAATCAAAACCAGGCCGATTAGGATGATCAAAAGAAGGACGTCCCGTTTGGAAACCTCTAAAACCAACATCGCAACCACCACCACAATCGCGGCGAGTATCTGAACCCGAAAACTTTGCTGGGTATTAAAGGTCTGGCGCAGGCCCCTGAAAGCGTAGCAAAAGCTATTTTTTATGCTGTTTGGCGTGATGACGACCATAATTATATTTTGCCAGAATTTTCTGAACTTCTTTTTCCATTTTAACCGCTTCGCGGTTGGTTCTATGATCAAAACCGTGCAAATGCAGCAGTCCATGAATAAAACGATGGATAACCAGCTCTTTTAGATTAATTAACGGATAATGTTGTTTTAAAAAATCCGGGCAGATCAAAATATCGCCGCTGCCTTTGTAAAAAACCTGTTTTCCGGCAGAAAAAGACAAAACATCGGTTGCTTGATTTTTCCGCCGGTAAAGTTTGTTCAACCGCTTAATCTTCTGCCGGCTGATAAAAACCAATGCCACACTTATGCCCTGCCTTGCCGGTCGCGACGCGGAGACCGTGGCTTTTTTTTGCGCTGATTCGGCAATTTTTAAAATTTTTAACCACGGCGCGGCGATTTGGCGCCGACCTGTTTCATTGACAACCCGAAATTCCATTTTTAATTTTAGATGTTCGTATTACTGTTGGTGTTTGAGTTGGCGTTGGCGTTGGCGTTGGAATTTGAATTTGAGTTGCTGTTCAGGTTACTATTCAGATTTGAATTTGAGTTGGAATTCAGATTAATTGCCGAATTAGTATTCAGATTAATTTTGGCCGGATCAACGCTCAAGCTTCGGGCCAGCATTTCAAATGTCGTCCGGGAATCCACTGTCGGCTTCAAGCCAAAGCTTAAGGAAATTATGTAAAGCTGCCCGCCATTGGCAAAGTAATAAGCCAGACCGTCCGGGCTTAAAATCCCGTTGCTTTTGCCATCCCAAGTCGCGATTTCCGTCAGTGAAGTCGCGTCAACCGAAGGCGAAGCCTGAATATACCACTGCTTGGCTGTCAGCCTGGCTGCGTTATCCTGAACTGAAAAAGTAATGGCCTCATCAGCAGTGGGATTCGAGAATATTTCCTCGGTCGCGCTCCTGGCCACCAGGCTCCAGCTTTTCGGGTAAAGCACGCTGGCGCCGTATAAGCTATTGATAAATTCAGAAACTATAGATGAACCGAGTAATTTGCCAGTGCCGTTTGGATTATAGCCGAGCTTAACTTCCTGGCCGTCCAAAAATCCGTCTTTGTCCGTATCCTGGCTGCTGGGATTGGTGCCGAAAATCACTTCTTCGGCGTCAGTCAGACCATCTTTGTCAGTATCCACACTGCTTTTGGCCTGCGAATTGGAAACATTGCTGTTGGCGTTGGCGTTTGCATTAGTATTGCTGTTGGCGTTGCTATTGGCATTGGAATTCGTATTAACATTACTGTTGAAATTCTCATTTGTTACTTCGTTAGTATTACTATTAGCATTTAAATTGCTGTTGGCGTTTCCATTAGCGTTAAGATTGCCATTGGCGTTTGCGTTCAAATTGCCAGTAGAAGTATTAATGACCAAATTCGTGTTATTGACATTGGCTGAATTTCTGTTCAAGACATCGGTGAATAAAACCGCGGCAATTACGCCCAGGGCAACGACTAAAATTACGGCCAGGGCAATCAGAATTTTCCGGCTTTTACCCTTGGGCTTGGGTGAGCCGGGTTTTCCAGAAGCGCTGGAACTGCCCAAAAAGCGCTCTGGCATGGTGTGAATTTCCAAAGGCGTAGTTGGCGCCGGAGGTGCCTTGGGCGCGTCATTCTTTTCAAAAGGGCTGATGGATTCAAACATATTTTTATCAGATTAATCTATTGATTAGTATTGGAATTAGTTAATTTATTTTTAGCCGCTTCAAAATCCAGTAATCGGCCAGTGCCCTTTGGATTATAGCCTTTTTTGACTTCTGTGCCATCATTAATGCCATCACCGTCAGTATCTGGTTTTTTGGGATCAGTTTTGTAGACATTAACTTCGTCTGAATCGCTTAAGCCGTCATGATCAGTATCAACAACTTCCAGATTAGTGCCAAGCTCCGCTTCTTTTTCATCCGACAAGCCATCTTTATCTTTATCATTGATTGCGGTTTCCAATTGTACGACTGTTTTGACTGAATCATTGGTAGATTTATTGCTGTTTGTAGTTGACGCCGCGGCTGAATTATTATTGCCTGCCGGCAAAGTGTTAGAATTTCTGCCTCGGATTAAAATCGCCACCGCGCCCAGGCCGACCAAAATTACCAAAAGCCCGACTAACAGCCCTGGCCAGCGCGCCTTCAGCCCTGGCCCAGGCCCGGATGGAAAATCCTGTTTTGGTTGAACAGGCGGCAAATTTGGCTTCGGTCGCAAAACTGGGCTCGGCATTTTCGGTGATTGATTACCTGCCGAGGCTTTGGATTTTCCCTCTATTTTTTCGTAAATATCTTCTGGGGTTGCCGGCATATTTATTTTTTCATGGTTTTTAAAATTTCCAGTAGATTTGGATCTGTGATTTTACCAGGACCAAGGGGGTTATATCCCCTATCCAATTCTTCTTTATCAGTGAAACCATCACCGTCAGTATCTTTTTTCAAAGGGTCGGTTTTGTAAAGCGCGAATTCTTCCCAATCCGTAAGTCCGTCGCCGTCGGTGTCCGCCTTGGCCGGATCGGTTTTAATCAAGTCCACGCCCAGGCCATTTACTTCATTGCCGTCGCCCAAAGTATCGCCGTCCGTGTCGGTATTTTTCGGATCGGTTTTGTATTTTGCTTCATCTTCATCAGACAGCCCGTCGCCGTCAGTATCTTTTGGCCGGTTGTCTTTGGTGATGGCAAAATAGGAAACCACATTGCCGTCTTTGTCATAAGCATAGCGGACTTCAACTTCCAGCTTGTCCGAATAACCAAATTGCTTTCTTTCCTCATCCGTGATGGCGTGGTTTTTTGGCAATTCTTTGGGTTTATTGGTAATGGAAGCATTGGCATTAACATTCAGATTGTTGACATTGGTATTAACAATGGACTTTTTGTAAATCAAAAAATAATAC
>PEXW01000066.1 GCA_002774575.1 Candidatus Kerfeldbacteria bacterium CG08_land_8_20_14_0_20_43_14 | reverse complement strand
GATTTTGTTTTGCCTGAACGATTTGCCCTGAAATACATTGATAATAGGGGCCGGGAGCGCCAACCCATTGTTTTGCACCGGTCCTCGATAGGTTGTTTGGAAAGGACAATCGCATTTTTAATCGAACACTATGCCGGCGCTTTGCCAACCTGGCTCTCCCCAATCCAAGCAGCCATTATTCCAGTTGGTAAAGCTCATAAAGTTTTTGCAAACAAGCTGGGCAAAGAATTCGCCCAGGAAAATATCCGAGTGGAAGTTTATGGTGACAACGAAACCGTAGGCTATAAAATTCGCAATGCTGAAAAGCACAAAGTCCCCTATATTTTGGTTATTGGCGATAAAGAAAAGAAAAGCAATAAACTGGCCGTCAGAGAAAGGGGCAAAAAAACTTTAAAAATTGTTGCCACGAAAAAATTCCTTGCTGACTTGATCAAAGTTATTAAATCCAAAAAATAAACTTTCTAATTCTTCCGCTTCAACCTTACTAAATCCCTGATTACCAGCGGTATTCTTTTCAGTATTCCGGGTTTTTGTGTTTGAGAAACTACCAGCAACCAACCTCGGTACTTTTTTGAGCGACTTGAGTTATGCCAGCGCAACAAAAAATTTTTCCTGTCTATTTGATATTTTTCGCCTAGCCAGGGATCCTGAAAAACCAGGTCTTTTTTGGTCATACCAATTACCACGGAAAAGTGCTCCTGGTCACTATCCAATTCCAGATAGCTTACGATTACTGGCATTTTCTTTTTTAAATATTCCTGGATGGTTTTTAATTCCGAAGGGAAAACTACCGTGGTGTTTAGATCAAATTTTTTAAAAGCCAAAACTAAATTCCTCCTGGTAGTACCAACCCGCTTATTGGTTTTTGCAAGCTTCATTAAATTTTTTTGGCTTCGGGAAATCCCGTAAAATTTCAAAAGCATTTGCAAAACCGCCGGACCGCAGGCGTAATTATTAATTTGCCAATAAAAAGGAACTCGGAGTTGCATACCTTATTGGGTTTTAAAACAAAATTTTCTCTGTGGTCATTATAATATCGAATAATGAATTAAGCAATGGCTTTAGCTAAAAAACTAAAAATTGTTAAAAGTGACGAAAGCAAAGCGCCCCTGCCGTAGGCAGGGGCGCTTCTTCTTTTCACTTAATCATTATTTTGAAAAACCTCCGATATACATGGCGTAGCCAAAGACGATTCCCAAAGTAATCACAGCAACCGCGGCCAACACAACTCCAATTTTTGTGCTGGTTGAAACTTTGGCGATTTTAATGTCAGTTGGTCTTTGGTCCATTTTAACTATTTAGTGGCTTCTTGGAGATTAATCAGTTTGATTCCTGTGTTAAACCGTCTAGCGGTATTCACGACTTTATTCTGAATCTGATCCACGGTCTGATTAGGATCTTTAGTGAGCATTAAAGCAATGCCACCGCTGACATAAGCCGCACTAAATGAAGTACCGCGCTTGGCGCTGGTTATATCATACTCTGGCGCGTAAATCTGACCGTTATTGGAATAAGTTATGCGCTTGCCATTATTAGTCGCGCCCACAACCAAAGCATCAGTCCTGGATTGGATATTTCTGACAGCAGTGGCATCGTTGCCGGCGGCGGTAACCACAACCGCACCATTGGCTTGAGCATAACCCACAGCATCAATCATAAGAGTGCAGATACCTTTTCCGCTAGCACTGATATTAATTACATCCGCGCCTTGTCTGACCGCGTAATTAATGCCCTGGGCTATTGTAGAGCAAGTACCGACCCCCTGTTGGTTCAAAACAGTTACGGGTAGAATCCTTGCTTTTGTAGCGATGGCAGAAATTACTCTGCCAACCGCTGTTCCATGGCCATTATAGTCTTTGGTTGAACCTTCGGTCAGGGCATTCCAGCCATAAGTATCATCAATATAACCATTCTTATCATCGTCTATTCGATTGTTTGGGATGTCATTTTTAACAACTAACGCCGTTGCCCCAACCTGATTTGGTTGATTATTAAAGCCGGTATCTAAAAGTCCAATGGCAATCGACTGCGACGACGCGCTTGGCGTCACTTGCGGGCTTAAACGATTGATTAGGAAGGTTACATCAATTGCGTTAACCAAGCCGTCACCGGACAAATCTCCCCGGCCCAATGGATCAGGCGCTGCTCCGCCTTTATAAAGGTAGGCAATCAGATAATCCACATCCGCCCAAGTGGTTAAACCATCTCGGTTGACATCGCCAATGTTATACTGCAGGGAATTTATCGCTTTTAAACCATTAATTAATGCAGTGACATCCAGCGCGTTAATTTTGCCATCGCTATTAAGATCCGCGGCTGTCAGATCTCTTGGCGCTGGTCCGCCTTTATAAATGTAAGCAACCAGATAATCCACATCGCTTAAGTTAAGCTGGCCATCGCCATTAAAATCATACAAAGGTAACTTAGGAGCATCCAATTTCAAAATATTAATCAAGGCGTAAAGATCAACCAAGTCACCGCTTCGGCCGTCACGATTAACATCACCGTTTATGCTGCTGCCACCGGTTTGAATTAAAGCAAGCAAAGCGTCAACATCTTTTCCGTCGACAACCTTATTATTATCAATGTCTCCCATAATAGTCAGGGTATTACCACTAAGGGCATGATACGCATGAATCAGCTCGGTCACATCCAGCGCGTTAATCTTGCCATCCAAATTAATATCACCTCTTTCGACAGGGCTGGGTACCGGACCGTGCTTATAAAGATAGCTAATCAGGAAATCAACATCAGCCGCGTTTATCGAGCCGTCACCATTCACATCCCCTAAAATGAAATCCAGACCAGCCGTTGTTGTTAAAGAACCCACAGAAGTCTGCACAGTGGCTTGAATAGTTAAATAGTAACTTAGTGAAACGGCATCGCCCATATCAACCTTGCCGTCTTTATTCACATCAGCCTTGTTTGCATCCAAGGTTGGGCCATTAGCAATGGCGTAACTGATAATACTATTAACATCTTGACCATCAACCACTCCGTCGCCGTTCAAATCAGCACTTAGGCCCATGTTTACAATGCCGCTGGAATGACTAACTAGTTCAAATAAAGCCCAGACATCCAGCACATCCACCTTGCCGTCATTATTCATATCTCCTCTAGCTAATGGCGCTGGTGCAGGCCCGCCTTTAAAAATATAGTTTGACAAATAAGCTGCGTCAGCATAATCAATCTTATTGTCCCCATTTGTATCGCCAACTAGAAAAGCTGGCACGGGCAGTTCTTGCGGAACCACAAAAGCCGGGTCTGTACGGATATTAACAGTAGCAATTGAAAAATCTAAAGATTTTACCAAAGGCGTTTTGGCCTGCTGGTAAATCAATATTAAAGCATCGCCGATATCAACGCTGCCATCGCCGCTCATGTCGGCGCAGCCCACGACTGAAGGTGCCGGACCTTTTCTGTATAAATAATCATTAAGATAATATATATCCTGCATGTTTACAGCTCCGTCGCTATTCACATCACCCTTTAAACAGACCGATTGCGCATTATGGCTTTGAACATAGGAAACATAACCGACCAAATCTCCAAAATCAATTAAGGCATTACTATTCAAATCCGCTATTGCCATGGGAACGGGCGCAAGACCGTTTTTATAGAGGTAATTAAATAAATAACTAGCATCATCAAAATTCAATTTACCGTCACCATTCAAATCTTTTGGCGCGACCTGGTTCGTTGGCAGGATTTTGGCCAACAAAATTAAATCAGCCATATTGACGGTACCGTTATTATCCAAGTCAACCAAATAAGGCTTAGCAGGCGCAGGACCTTGTTTAAGCAAATTATTTTCCAAATAAGTAAAGTCGGTCCAATTAGCCACCCCATCCACATTCGCATCGCCAGTCAAACTGTAAGCATTGTTTTGGGCAGCTTCAGCCTTAATCGAACGATAAGCCGCGGCCGCAGTTGCGTTAGACGGTACAGCCGCAACGCTCAATTTTGAATTCTTTTCAACTTTGGCAATATTTTTTGTGCCAACCAGGGCCTTAACCAAAGAGTCAGGATCTGGACTGCCTGTAACCCGCAAAATATACCAATTTTTAAAATCTTCCTTTGCCTGATCAACCAACTTTGTATCAGCGCGCTTTAACCGATCCGGGTAATTCGCATTAGCATCAGCTATGATGGTGGCCACGGGCT
Source organism: Candidatus Kerfeldbacteria bacterium CG08_land_8_20_14_0_20_43_14 (assembly GCA_002774575.1). Taxonomy (GTDB): domain Bacteria; phylum Patescibacteriota; class Patescibacteriia; order PEXW01; family PEXW01; genus PEXW01. The sequence continues at coordinate 11,760 of PEXW01000066.1, read as the reverse complement.
TAAGGCTTTTAACCTTGACTGTGCAGGAAGAAAAATAACTAGCGGTTTTTTTGGTCTTCTGTAACAGCTTGGTTTCGGTTACTGTACGAGTAGTCACGCACTTAATCGACTTCTTCAGAGCGGTGGTCACGGCTGAAAGCCGCTCTACCGGGCTTAAATTGCTTTTAAATTTGACTAAAACTTCTCCAGCTTGACTTTCATTAATTGATACCGGAGCGGCTGGAGCCGGCACCGTTTTTTTCACATTCGAGGGCAACGCAAAAATTATCAAACTTGCGCCAATCACGCTGGTAGCCAGCATGGCCGCGGTTGTCATAATCACCTGTGAAAGCCTGACCGCGGAATAAGTCTTGGTTTTGGTGACAAGCGCTACCTTTTTGGGTTTTTGGGTCTCCTTTTGATTCGCCATAGATTTTTAGTTAAATAAATTTTTAGTTAATTATTTAAAATTTTAATAAAATTTAGAAAACAAAAAATCAGTCCTTAAATCCGAACCATCTGCTTGCCAAAATAATCGCTCCAAAACGAATGTGGATTATCTTGCCTTTTTTCCTCCATAATTTACTTGATTTTTATTTCACTAACCTACCCTTATATTCTACCACGGTTTGACGAAAAAAGCAAGTTGTTGTGAGATAAATGTATGTTATCAACCCAACCCAAAGTAATAGCCCTGGTCGGCCCGAATGCCACCGGAAAATCAAGCTTGGGCATAAAACTGGCTAAAGTCTTCAAAGGAGAAATTATTTCCGCTGATTCCAGGCAAGTTTACAAAGGCCTGGATATTGGCAGCGGCAAAGTAACGGCAAAAGAAAGGAAACTCGTGCCTCATCACCTCTTGGATGTAGTTAACCCAAAACGAGTTTTTACAGTTGCTGATTTTGTAAAATTGGCAAACAAAAAAATTGCCGAAATTCGCAAAAGGAAACATCTGCCCATTATCGTCGGAGGCACAGGATTTTGGATTGACGCCCTGCTTTTTGGCTTAAGCTTTCCTGAAGTTAAGCCTGATTTTAAACTTAGAAAAAAATTAAACCGCCTGTCTGCGGCTGAATTATTTAAAAGACTAAAAAAACTAGCCCCTGCCAGAGCAAAGCAGATTGACCCAAAAAATCCGATTCGCTTAATCCGGGCTTTGGAAATCGTTATAAAAACCAAAAAAACTATTCCCCCACTAAAAAGCCATTCGCCATACCAGGTATTATGGTTGGGCATCAATCCTGGTTACCAACAACTAAAAGTCAAAATTAAAATTCGAATGAAAAAAAGACTGGACCAGGGCATGCTGGCAGAAGTAAAAAATTTGCTAAAAAGCGGAGTGCCGGCCAAAAAATTAATCGCCCTGGGCTTGGAATATCGCTATCTGACTCTTTACTTACAGAAAAAAAATTCCAAAACTGAAATGAAAAATCAGTTGTATTCGGCCATCTGCCAATATGCCAAAAGGCAAATGACTTGGTTTAAAAGAAACAAAAAAATCCATTGGCTTAAAAACTTCAGCCAGGCAAAAGCATTAATTAAAAAATTTCTACTTAGAAAGTAATGCCTAGTTTGTTTCCTAAAAGTTCCCTTATGATTCCGGGGTCAGCTTTGCCTTTGCTTAGTTTCATGGCTTGACCGACCAAATACTGCGCTTTTGTGATTTTGCCGGCTTTAATATCCGCCACAATCGCGGGGTTATCAGCCAAAACCGAATCAACAATCCCCACGATATTTTGCGGTTCGATTATTTGCTTTAAATCTTTTTCTTCCAATATTCTGTGAGGATCAAAACCGGTTTCCACCATTTCCTTCAAAATAACCTGGGCGGCAGCATTATTCATCTGGCGCTCATAAAGCATGGTTAGAAATTCGGCAAAATCTTCGGCGGTAATTTTTAAATCCTTGAAAGTTTGCGATTTCTGTCTTAAAATCCCAAAAAGTTTAGTAGTAACCCAGCCAGCCGCCTGACGGACGATTTTCTGATTATTTTTTGTCCACTCTTCTTCTGGCATATCTGCCATGGAAGCTTGCCTGGCAGTAAGCCATTTTTGCAATTCAGAAATTACCGCTTCAAACCAATTAGCCACGGACAAATCTTGGGCAATAACTTTAGCGTCAGCGTTTGTGAGATGATACTGCTTTTGAAACCGCTTGGCTTTGTCGCGGGGTAATTCTGATAAATCGCTCAAATTGGATTGCAGATATTCATCAGACAAAAAAACCGAATGGATGTCTGGCTCGACAAAATAACGGTAATCCGCACTGGTTTCTTTACTGCGTCGTTCCACTGTCATTCCCCTTCTTTCGTCCCAGCCCCTGGTTGATTGATGCTCCGGTGGCTTGCCTTCGTTCCACAAATCACTCTGCCTTTTAATTTCGTAATTCAAAACTCTTTCCACGTTCCGAAACGAATTCAGATTTTTAATCTCGGTTTTCGGAAAAAAACCATGTTCATTTGGCTGAATTGGCGCTTTAGTCGTTTCTTCCGGAATTGGCCGCATGGAAATGTTCGCGTCGCACCGCAAATGGCCTTGCTCCATGTCGGCATTAGAAATCTTTAAGTGCCTGGCGATTTTTTGCAGTTCTTCCAAAAGCAACTTAGCTTCCTTTGGCGATTTTATGCTCGGCGTGGTTACCAGCTCCAGGAGCGGTGTTCCGGCCCGATTGTAATCAACCAAAATCCGGCCATCCGGCGCGACAATGTTTTTGGCTGAATCTTCCTCCAAATGCACTCTTTCAAACTGGACTCTTTGGGTTTGATTGTTAATTTCCAATAGAACATGGCCGTTTTTGCCCAAAGGCAGGTCAGACTGGGAAATCTGATAACCTTTTGGCAAGTCTGGATAAGCGTAATGTTTGCGGTCAAATTTGGTTATTTTTGGAATTTCAAAGCTCAAACTTTGGGCAAATTCAATTGCGAATTTAAAGGCCTGGGCATTTGGTGAAGGCAAAACGCCCGGATGACCCAGGCAAATCGGGCAAACCGCTGTGTTTGGCGTAGCATCAGTCGCTACATTTTCGCAAGCGCAAAACATTTTCGACTTAGTTTTAAGTTGAATATGTATTTCTAATCCAATAACAGGTTCTAGTTTCATAAGTATTGAATATATACTTCCCCTGTACCGGACGACCCCGAGTGCATCGAGGGGAAGGACTGATACGGGGCGGGTTCAAGTTTCATATTTTTTTCAAAAAATCATTTATATAACCAATGGCCTCTTTTTTGGTTTCTTCAACTGTGTCATTAGTGTCTAAATAGCCGACCACGCTCCCCTGCTTTTGAAAAATTTCCGCGAAACACGGACTGCGGAATCGCTTGTCAGCTTTTCGTAAAAAGGCCAATTTTTCAAAAATCGCCTGATCTTGCTTGGCCAGCCTTTTCCGCAACCGAGCCAGACAGGTTTCAGGCTTACAAACCACAATCAACAATAAATCCGGCCGGTTTATTAAAGTGAAGTGATTACCTTCCAGGCTTAATAGCTCCTTTAAAGTAATTTTACCCTGAACTGGCTGATAGCATAACGAGGTGGTCAAACCCCGCTCTTGAATGACCATCTTCCCCTTTTCCAAAGCTGGCAAAATTACTTTTTTATACAAAACCAACCTATCTAAACTAAAGGCTTCAGCCGTGGCTTTGGCTGAATAAACCCGGCCGTTGTCTTTGATAAATTCCTGCCGAATGGCCTGGCCAATGCCGTCGTAAGTAGGTTCGCCGGATAAAATCACATGAAAACCTTCCAGCTCTTCCGGCTCTGGCAAGGTGTGTTTTTTTTTAGAATACTCCCGCAAATCAAAAATCTTCAGGCCTTGTTTCTTTGCCCAATCACCATAAGCATCAACAACCGTACCCTTACCAGAGCCATCTAAGCCGTCAACCATAATAAATACGCCTGCTTCCTTTTTCATATTCTCATTTTATCAGCCCAGGGATAAAAGACAACTTAGCAATGATGAATTAAAAAACAATACCTCCTCTCCTATATAGCCCGCATGCCGAAGGCAGGGAGAGGAGGGCCGCCCGCCTGCAACGCCTGAACTTAGCGACCTGCCCGACATGCTACGGATTTCGTAGCAGGCGGGCGGGAAGGGCAGGAGAGGTTAATTAAAAACTTACTCCTTAATATTTCCTAGTAACTCTTGCCTCTGCCCCTCCCTCTTCCTGACTACCATCAGAAAAACAATCTTGACTATAAGTCTAAAAGAATGTTAAGGTCTGGCTAACTAAAAATAAAAACAAATTAAGAGGGAAAAATAATGACTCTTTTAGAACCCAAGTTTAAGGCTCTTATTCTTGATTTTGACGGCGTGGTCATTGACTCAATCAACGGTAGTTTTTTAATGCATTGTTTTACTGCGCAAGAGCTTAAGTTGCGTCAACCGACCTTTGATGAATTCAGAAAACTTTGGGGTGTTGGCTGGAAAGAAATGCTCCAAGCCTTGTGGCCAGATAACTGGCAGACAGTAAAAAATGCTATTTTACAATCCTACACGCCTAGAAAATATCAACTGGTTGAAGAAGCTTTCGAAACCATCAGGTTGCTGCATAAAAAAGGACGGGCTTTAGCCATTGTTTCAAATCGTAAACATAATAGCTTGCTTGAGCACCTGGAATTAACCGAAATTCCCCCGGAGTTCTTTATTTCAATCCAGGGTTTACAAGATGGCATAAAGCCTAAGCCAGAAATCGAACTATTTGCCCCGGTAATGTCAAAACTGGCAGAAGCTGAAATTAGCCCTAAAGAAACTGTATATGTCGGCGATGCGCTCGTAGACTTTCAAGCCGCAAAAAATCTTAGCATATACTTTCTAGCTTTTGCCAATGGCGTAAACAACAGGGATGAATTTCTTGCAGCTGGGGTTAAACCAGAGTTCATCATCAGCCACCTGCAGGAGATCAGTAGGTTTGTGGATTAATTCGGTAATTTTTTCGCTCATTTTTAAAACCCTCGGTTTGTATCGAGGGTTCTTGTTTTTGAAAATTATCTCTTATCGCTTATAAAAATCCTTTTCAAAATCAATATCCGAAATGCAAATGTGTTTGACCAAATTCGGATAAACCGCTTTTACCTGATTATACATTTCTTCAACAATATATCGGTAAGACAAATGCCCGCCGGAGCGGGAACGCAATTCAACCATGTGGGTTAATTCCCTGGGATTCATAAAAAATAAAGTTCGTTTTTTAGTGGCCAATGGCAGAACATAACTGGCTTCAAAGGGAAAATCCGCTGATAAAATCCGGTAGGCCGCGGCTACTTTTTGGCAAATGGTTTCAAAGATATCCAGTCCCCCGACTTCATCCAGACCCATGGGCGCTGGCGGCGCTTCATAACCGTGCTCCAAAGTCAAAGGCTGGTGAATCTGCGTGCAAATGCGGTGTCTTTGCAAATCCCGAAAAGCGCCAAAATCCATAAGCGTGTCAAAAATCAAGCCGCCAATTTCAAAAGCCCGGCCAACCACATCATGGTCTCCCCTATCTGCCGTAGCCGCTTCGATGATTTCCTGACGCTCTGGCGCGCTTAAATTTTCAATCACTTCCCGGATCTGGCCAAAAGAAAAATGCGTAGCTTCGTAAAGCAAAGTAGCGGCCAAGTCAATTTCCAAATGCTGGCCTGGATGATACTGCACCCGCGGCTCGTCAGCCAAAACATGCAAATCGCCCAGGTATTTAATGGCCAACTGCTGCATCCGCCTTCGCGCATCGCGGTTATAAGGCGTTGGATCCGTGTGTTTGATTAAAGTCGGCGCGCCTTTGACCTGCAGATTAATCGAGGCTCTAATTTTGCCCATAAGTTCGCGGACTTCCTGATTTTCATGCTGTTCGCCTTGTTTTAAAAATTCTTCAACCTTGATCGCCTGCGGATTGTGGGCTGGTTCAGTGGCGGCTTCTTCAACCTCATGCGCAATCTGGCGGATTTCGTCCAGGTCATTCTGCTTCATTTTAAAAATCGCCCGCCGCAAACTTCGTGCTGAAGTAATCCAGCCTAAATTCGTCAGGGTCGAAGCCGGCAAAACATAGCGGGCAACATCCAAGCCCCTGGCCTTTAGCTTAGCTTTGTAGGATTTTTCAGTCATGTCGGCAGTAATCGGATATTTTTGCTGGTAATACTCCTGCATCAACTCAGTCAGATCATTGTAGGCGTCAAACATCTTTTCATTAACCTCTTCGTACAAAACCGAATGAGCTGAAGACATAATCGGCACGGGCCGATAATACCGACGCGGAGCCATTGTGCCGTCCGGATTGGGTTGCCGTTCAAAAGAAACATAGCGCGTGGATTTCTCCTGGTAGGAGGCCAGGCGATGGTCTTCAATGGCCTTGCTGGCCAGAATGGAAACATTTTCGCAAGCCAAAGCCACCACAGCCATGTCAGCCACGGATGCGTCGCCATAACCCAAAACCCACTTTTCGTGGAATTCGGCGGATTTTTCTTCGGTCAGTTCGGCAATGGTTTCTTTGATCGAAGCCTGGGAACGGGAATATTTGGCCATGCCCACAGCCAGCACTTCTGGCGCCAGGCCAGTTATGGCGAAAATGTCTCGATCATTGTTTTCTATGCTGCCCATGTGCGCATACTTTACTAAGTAATTTGCGACTTGGCAAGACAGCAAAAAAGCTACGAATTACGAATTTTTACGAATATACGAATGAGGCAAGATGAGCAAGTTGGTATTCAACGCCTAAATATCTAAAACGCGCTTTGATAAAAATAACCAGACCAATGAAGTTAGGTCGCCCCTGAATAAAAACTACCCCTTGAAATTAACATGGGGTAATTAATGAAAATATTTTTGTTAGGCATTAATTGAAATTCCTTGCGGTTTGTTGAGCAAGGAAAAATGCTCTTTCAATTCCCTATAGGAGGTGACAGTTATTGGGATGGGAACCAGCAAACAACAAACCGTGCAAACAATGGCCTTATGTGTAGAAGAAATTTTAATCAGCTTAGCGCGACTTCCATACCCCTTATGCTGTAAAGACAATTCAACATCAACCAGATCTTCGCTTTTTGAACTTGAATTGCCTACTTCATCCCCCACCTGGCTAACTTCTACAAACATAAAAACTCCTTTTTGTTTACTAGGTTCGATTTTTCTATACCTTAAAACAACCCATGCTTTGAGTCAAGAATCAAATTAAAAAAGCGGCTGGTCCTAGTTTCAGACCTAACCGCTTTTGTTCATAAAAAACTTAATGAACTTGGCTGGCAAGAAATTCCTTGCCCTTGCCGACCTCGGTATTGATTGGAATGCCCGCTTTACACATGGGACAGTCCTCTCCAGCCCAAGCCTCCATGGTTATATTGACCAGGGAAAACAGCATGGGCGGATCCGCCAAATCTTTAGTCGTTACTCCCCCACGATTGCATTGCGCGGCCACGCCAATAACATTACCACCAAGCGCACGAACTGCCCCAATGACTTTTTTGGCTGAACCGCCGGTCGTGAGGACATCTTCTAGCACTAGAATCCTCCGGCCAGTAACCAACCGTCCATAACCGCGGTTGAATTCAAAGAGGTCAAGGGCTTGGTTTTTTTCAGCATATAAAGCCAGAACTTCTTTACCGGTTAATTCGCTTAGCCAGTAGGCAACCCAGGTGCAAAGAATAACCCCACCAATTGCTGGCGCAACCACTGCTTCAATACTTGGTTCGCCAAGGAAATAATCCGAAATTTCCAGCGCAATTTCCCGACAAAGCCTGGATGTCAATCCTACATGCGGGTATAACGCATCTTTATTCATATAACGCGTACCGTGCTTACCAGAAGTGTAAACAATATGAGTATCAGATATTATCGCTCCGACCCTGTTAAGCTCTCCCAAAACTTCCTTTTCGTCCATTTTCATTCTTTTCTTTCCTTTCTACAGCACCGAAGCGATTTCTTCGGTAATTTTCTTTACGGCGTCAACCGGCGAACCAATTTCTTCGGGTGGGTTAGTTATGGGCCGACCAATAATTACAGCCGTAGCCCCAGCTTCGATTGCTTCGGCTGGCGTCATGATTCTTTTCTGATCATTGAGTGCTGCCCACAATGGTCTAATGCCCGGAGTCATTTTCGATAATCCGTCAAGTTCAGGTTGAGTTCCAAGAAATTGAAGTTCCTGCGGCGAACAAATGATGCCATTAGCACCGGCCTTAAAAAGCATCCGAGAAAATTTCAGGACTTTAATGTTTGGCCGGGCACCAAAAATTGAAATACATTCTTCTTCGTCAATGGAAGTCAGAACTGTAACGCCCAAAACCCCGCTATCGCCTCGATTGGCAACCGCGGCCTCAATGGATTTCTTGCCGGCAGAAGCATGAACATTAAACAACTTGACGCCAAATCCAGCCACGACTTTTGAAGCTTTACCAACAGTATTCGGAATGTCATCGAATTTGCCATCAAGAAATACTCTGCCGCCGAGAGTATGGATAAAGTCGATAACTATTGGAGCACCAACAGCAGTCAGCAATTCCAAACCGACTTTAAAGCAATCAACATACGGGGCCAGACTTTCCACTAAGGGTTTTGCCTTTTCTAAGCTGTCAACATCCAGAGCCACAATGATACGACCTTTTGTTTCCATTAAACACTCCTTGTGAAATAAGGGTTTTTAGGTTTTCAAATAACAATCTCAAAATTTAGGCGCTTACACCTTAATTTAACATCAGAAAAAAGTCAAAAAAATAACGCTTCCATAACAGAAACCTAGTGATTGTTTAATTTGCCATTGCGAGGAGACCCGCCTTCAGCGGGGCGACGCGGCAATCTTTGTATTTATGAAAGATTGCTTCTCCCGCCATTCGGCGGGATCGCAATGACAAGGGTTTACTTCCCCGTACTGCCAAAACCGCCTTGGCTTCTTTTTGATTCGGACAATTCTTCCGCCACTTCCACTTGAACATTTTGCACTGATTGAATTAACATCTGTGCAATTCTATCCCCTTTTTTAATCTCTACAGCTTGATTTGAGGTGTTTAAAACCACCACCGCGTATTCGCCCCTGTAGCTGGCGTCAATCACGCCGGCTAAATTCGTTAAGCCCTGTTTAGCAGCCAAACCCGACCTGTCCCAAACCAAACAGACATAACCCGACTCAAATTCCGCGCTAAAGCCTAATTTAAACACATGTCGCTCCCCAGGCTGTAAAACATAATCTTCGATAGCAAAAACATCCAAACCCGCGTCGCCTTCATGAGCGTACTTTGGCGGAATTGCGTCCGGATTTAATATCTTAACCTTGAATTTCATAACCCAGCTTTCGCATTAAGCCGTCCACTTGCTTGAATAATTGCTCTTTATCGCCATTGTTATCAAAACGAAAATCCGCCCGCATAATCAGACTGGGAATGGCTTGCTCTGTTTCAAATTCGTGCTGGAGCTTGAAATGCTCCAGAGTTAAATTTTGATCCCCGGCATTTTCCGGCCGCAGTTTGATTCTGACAAAACGGTTTTCTAAACTTGCTTCCACGGCCACAAAAACAAAATCTTCTTTTTTTCTAAAGAGCTGATATTCATCTTCGTAGCGAAAACCGTCTAGCACAATTAGTTTCTGATTGGCTTGGCTAACATCCTGAAGCAAAGTTTCAGCAAAGATATTATTGCCGAATTCCGAACGGATAAATTTGGCGATATTCTGCATGTGTTCGCGGGTGATGGACTGGTAAAGCCGCCTAATAATATCCCGGATTGGATCCGAAAATTTTTTGGTCGTGGCGCCGTATTTTTTGGCTAGATATTCAGTTGCCGTGCCCTTGCCCGAGCCAGGCAGGCCAGTTAAGCCGATAATCATATTTTTTCCAAATTTAATTTATTTTGCGGTATATATTGCCGATAACTAACCCCGGCCAGATCCAGCATTTTCCTGGCCGCCACCCAGATATCCTGGTCATGATATTTATCCGAGGCGTAAATAATTTCCTTGATGCCGCTTTGAATTATGGTTTTTACGCATTCATTGCAGGGGAAAAGCGTGGCATACATTTTACAGCCCCAAGTGGACTTGTTGGCGTTATAAATGGCGTTTTCTTCCGCGTGGACCACATAAGCGTATTTGGTTTCCAAAAAATTTCCTTCTCTCCCCCAAGGCAGATCTTCATCCTTAACACTTCGGGGAAAACCGTTATAGCCCAGGCCAATAATAATGTTATTCTGGTCGACAATGACTGAACCAGCCTGGGTATTAGGATCTTTGGATCGTTGGGCGATTAATTCGGCCATGAGAATAAAACACTCATCCCAAGATAAATAATTTTCTCTTTTAGGCATAAAAAACTTGGATTAAATTTTCGTTAGACCAATTATTAAATTATTTCAGCTCGCTCTTTTCAATTGACAATTCAGACTTTTCAGAGGTCTTGCTGTCTGTTATTGTCCCCTCGATTTTTCCACCACTGTCAACTGCAAACTTAACTTCTAATTTAACTCCGCCTAATAAATCCACACTAAAACTATAATTACTATTAAGTTTAAGTTCATCTGCCTTTGAACTTAAGGCTAATTTAACAATTTCTTTACGTAAACCGTCCCTTGCCTTTTCATTCACCGTCTTATCATAACGGGCCGACAAAACTCCCACTGAATCCATTTCTTTAAATTCCTCATCATGCTTTTGTTTTTCAAAATTCTCACTCATTTCTTTAGTAGCGTTATCATATGCAGAATCACCTTCACTAACATGTTTCTGAAAATCAGAATCACCTTTTTTAACAAATTTATCAAACTCTGTATCAATTTTTTCCGTGTTTGAAACGCCAAAAACGGAGTTATATAAATTGTCTATTTGCTTGATTGCCGCATCGGAGCCTTGATAATTTACCTCATATACTTTGGCGGTATCTAATGCGTCTTTAATAAATAAATTAACTTTCTCCTCATCCGCTCCGGATATTACCGCCTGTTTCATGAGTAAACGGATTTTTTCAGTCACGGCCTGTTTGTTAAAGTCAATTTTTTGCTCGCTCTTTGAGCCTTCTGCACCAGCAGCATATACTCTTTCAACCGCGCCCACGCCAGTTAATAAGCTTGCGGTTAACATTAAAGTTCTAACTGATCTGCCTATTTTCCCGGAACTAATTTTTGTTAAAACACCATTTTTTTCGGATGAATTGAGTCTCCCTTCGATTTCATCAGCTATTTCTGAAGTAGATTTTCCTTTCGTTTCAATATCTAGATCACTGGTCAAAGCTTCAATTGCTTCATCTGTATTATAATTCTTATTCTCTTCTAAATCTTTTTCTCTCAAGAGATCTGCCAATGACTCATCTCTATTAGATGACGCTTCTTCTGGCACAAAACCAATTTTTTCGCGCATAAATTTGTTGGTTAAGTATTAAATTTGAACTTTAATCCCCGGCCCCATACTGGAGCTCAAGGTAATGCTGTGAATATAAGTACCTTTAATTGTAGCAGGCTTCACTCGCTTAATAGCCTCTAAATAAATTTCAGCGTTTTCCAACAAAGCTTTTTCTTCAAAATCCGACTTACCTATGGCTTGGTGCAAATTTCCAGATTCGTCATTACGAAAAGTTATCTTGCCACCGGATAATTCTTTAACGGCTTTAGCCACGTCTGGGGTGACGGTTTCATTCTTCGGGTTCGGCATTAAACCTTTGGGCCCTAAAATTTTAGCGACGGTGCTTAAAAATTTCATCATGTCTGGGGTGGCTACAACCACATCTGCATCCAAACCACCTTTTTCCCGAACTTCCTTAATCAATTCTTCGCCACCTACCCGGGCAGCCCCGGCTTTTTCCGCAGCAGTAGCCGCAGGACCGGTAGCAAAAACCACGA
>PEXW01000037.1 GCA_002774575.1 Candidatus Kerfeldbacteria bacterium CG08_land_8_20_14_0_20_43_14 | reverse complement strand
GTATACCCGCACCACTTTCTAAGCAAATACCAACCTTATAACTAAAGATATTCCTTTTTGCTAAATATCCTTCTAAATGATGAATTTTTGAATAGAAAGTGGTGCGGGGTCAAGGGTAATCCATAGCAGTTGGTACAAGCCATGTACTGAAAGGCTAATTTTTGGCATAATAAAACTAAGATTTCATTAAAAGACTTTGGTTTTTCTCTCAAAAACCAAAGAGCGTGGTATTTAGGGCTAGGCACAAGAAAAAGCATTAATTAATGCGCAAAAATAACAAAAAAAAGCTTGTAAAAAAAATAAGTAAAAGGCGAAAGCCTTTTGATGTCTTTGGATTTTTTCAGCATAACCTCAAACAGTCTGCCGGCTTTGTGGTGGTCTTTATAATTTTTGGAGCTTTAATGTTCGGCCAGGCGCAGAACTCCGGAACTCCGGTTTACAGAATTTCACCTGCTGACTGTTCCGGCTGGCAGGCTGCCAAAAACGCGGAAAAAATTGATTTATTGTCGTCGGCAAACCGGGGGGATTTTTCCGCTGAAAATTCTGCGTATATTTCCAATGTTAATATCATTGTTAATGGCGCGAATTCAGATGATAAACAGCAGCTGGACGATATTAAATCTACGTTGGTTTGCTCTGGCTTTAGCCTGCCTGATGATTTGCCAAAAGACGGCCGATTGGAATCCGCAAGCCTGAAGATTTCCCTGGCCGCCAACGGCTTTGCAGAAAGCGAAGATGTGGTGGTTTTGGAATACAGCCTGGACGGAGAAAATTGGCAGAATATAGACTCTTTTGCCACCACGGGTCAGTCTAGCAACGGCACCCATGGCGGTTATTGGCAGGTTGATCTGGCAAATTTCAATCTGGATCAAATTTCAAAATTTCAGGTCAGAGCGGATTTTCTGGCAATGCCGTCTGACGAAGTTTCCTCGGTTTTTGTGGACGGCATGGGCTTGGATATTTCGGTAAAAGAACGGCCGGTTTTGAAAAATTTGAAATTACCGGAAAACAGCGTGAGAGTTGAAAAGAATTTATATAAGGCGACTGAAACCCCGGAAATAGCCGTGCAGGTGGCGGAAAAATCCCGGCTGAATTTTTTGGGTTTTGACGGAGTGAAAAGGGAGGTAGAGGAGGTTAAAGTAACTGACCCAAGCGGCGCCAAATTTCCGGTGGAATTTGAAACCAGCCAAAGCACCAGCAGTCGCTCGACTTTTGAAGACTACAAGCTGAAAAATAGCAATTTTAAAAAGCCGGGAAAATACAAAATTACCTTTAAAATTATTCAGGATAATGTTGAGGGCGAAATAACCAGGGACTTTTCCTGGGGCGTGCTGGTCATGAATACGGACAAGTCAATTTATCACCCGGGGGAAACAGTTAAAATCGGCATGGGCACGCTTGATAGCAAAGGGCATACTTTGTGCGACACGGATCTGCGATTAACCGTTACCAGCCCTTGGGGCGAGAAAAAAGATTTTTCCACCCAGGATAAAACCATTAGCTTATCTCCCGAATGCGGGCCGACTACTGTTACTAATGTTCCGGATTACAGCGCGGCATATGATACTGGCGTGGAGGGGGAATATGTTTTTAAACTCAAGGCGGTTACGGCCGAAGGTGTTAATGAAATTGAAGAAAAAATTCCGGTTAAAGCGGTTATTGCTTTTGATATTTCGCGATCCGGCCCCACCCGCGTTTGGCCAATTGCCCCATATGAAATGAAGCTGGAAATCACGGCTAATGAAAACTACCAAGGCTCATTTTCAGACTTTGTCCCCGATGATTTTGCCATCATCAGTATTGATAACAATGGCCAAAGCGCCAGCGCTACTGGCGACAGGAAGTCAATCGACTGGCAGGTGGACTGGCAAGCGGGAAAAACATACACCTTATCTTATATTTTCAATCCGCCGGATATCAGCCCCGCGATTTTTTACCTGGGGAAGATAAAAGTAGGCACCTTTGAGGAATATCGCCAGTGGCAAATTGCCTCGGACGCGGTTAGCGGCTCTAATCTTGCAACTTCTGGTACCGCGGTAAATGGCCAGTCTTATGCTACCGCCAGCATCACCCCGTCAAGTAACGCTTTAGTGTTAGCCTGGGTGGTTAACTCCCACGCTTCAGCGGCGAATACAGTTACATTATCAGGGAACAGCCTGACCTGGGAGGAAGTAACAAATACTACCTTCAGTGGTGGTTTATATCGCCTGACGCTTTTTAGGGCTATGGGTGCCTCGCCTACCACCGGTGCGGTAACGGTCACCGTGGCCGGCACTGCCAACACCGGCGCCCGCTGGTCGATCACCCAGTACACCGGTACGGATACCAGCGGCACCAATGGCAGCGGCGCCGTAGTCCAGAGCCAGACCAATACGGCCACCGCCGCTGCCGACCTGACTGTTACTCTAAGCGCCTTTGGCTCGACTAATAATGTTACTGCCGCAGGTTTTTCCATTGATAATCGGGCATTCATTGATAATGAAGCTGGCTGGACTGAATTTGGTGATAGTGGCAATTCGGCTCCGGGTACCGAACTGGAGTCAGAATGGATTGCCAGCAATGACACCTCGGCTTATGCCAGTATCGCTTCTGGTACGCAAAATTGGGGCGGCATTGCCGTGGAAATTAAAGCCGCGGTCAGTACTGTTACCGTGTCCGGCACCGCCTACACCAACGAAACAGGCACCACCCTTAACAGCAGTGGTGGCACGATTATTCTGGTGAACGGCGCGACTGGGGCGACTTTTTCCGATGCTGACGGCACTGATGGCTCGGGTGTTTGGTCTATCACCGGTGTTACTGCGCCATCCAACGGCGATGTGCTCACCATCTGGATAGATGGGGCTACGGCTGACGGTACCTTGGCTCTGAAGTACGGCGCCTCCTGCACTGGCACGCCCAACTGCACGGGCTTGTCTATATATCAAAATAGGGTAATTATCCGTAATGAGCATACCGGCAGTATCGCTAATTCCGACCTGGCCAACTGCGACAACGACAGCGGCACGAATTGCGCCAATACGGAAATCGGCTTCACTTCCAATACCAATGCCCTGACAGTGAGTTCGGGACTGGAACTGCACATTTGGACCGGTGATACCTATGACCCGGGCGGCACTGTTACCACCAACGCCACGGGTGGAGACCTGCATGTGGATGACAGCGCCACTGCTTACCTGGATACGGCGACCAGCGCTATCGGCCTGGATGTCTTGGTAGACGGTGGGGCGAATCTAACTATCGACGCCGACACGACCATCGCCGGCGGCGATATCACCACCTCCGGCACCAGCGCTGTCGTTACCACCGCTTCCGGCACGCCGACGGTAACCATTTCCGGCACCGGCAGTATTGGCGGCGGGACCACGCCCTCCTTGACTTTTTATAATTTGACCCTTACTGGCACGCCGACTTTGGCTTCGGATATTTCCATAAAAAATAACCTAACCTTGCCAGCCTCGGTTACCGCCGGCTCAACCACCGTAACCATGACTGGCACAAATGGCACGATTGTGGGCGGCGGCGCGACTTTAAATAATTTAACTATCGATCCGGCTACGACGGGTGCCACTACTCTTGATACATCTGATCTGACAGTCAGTGGAACCGTAAATGTCGCTACAGACGATACCTTTAACATTGGCTCTGGCCGAACTTTAGTCCACACTGGCTCCACATTAACCTTAAACGGAACCTTGTCTGGTCCAGGCCGTTATACTTATCGTTCTTCAACGGCTTTTCCAACCAGTGGAAGTTTATCAGGTAGTTTGATATTAAGGTTTGATACAACCTCTACCAATCAAACCATGAGTAATCGGACTGATTATCAGCTGGTGGAAATTGATAACAGCGGTGCGACCAATGGCAGAACTGTTACCATGTCGGCTTCCACCCATACTTTAGCTGGGAGTTTGACCGTGCTTTCTTCGGGAACAGGGTCAGTAACTTTAGTCGGCGCAGACAATAACCCAACTGTAAATGTGGGTGGAGCTTTAACTTACACTGCAGGCGGTGGAACTAAAACTATCACCACTGGCACGGGCACCTGGACTGTTTCCGGCAATGTGAATCTGACTAATGGCACTTTCACGGCCACGGCCAACAATACCTTAACCATGAATGGCTCTGGCACTGCTCTGACTACAGCGTCTAACCAGCCATTCAATTTTGTTGCCAATCCAGGCAGTGGTAACACTATCACGCTTAGCGACACTTTTACTACGCAACTTTTCGGCGATGTGACGATTTCTAGTGGCACACTGGCCAGTGCTTATAACATGACCGTCAACGGCGGAGATTTAACCGGCGCCGGAGCCCTTAATCACACAGCTAATACTGTTACTCTTTACACCAGCGGCGTGATTGGCTCGAGCAGTACGGCTGACTGGACTTTGAATAATTTGACCCTGTCTATTGGC
Source organism: Candidatus Kerfeldbacteria bacterium CG08_land_8_20_14_0_20_43_14 (assembly GCA_002774575.1). Taxonomy (GTDB): domain Bacteria; phylum Patescibacteriota; class Patescibacteriia; order PEXW01; family PEXW01; genus PEXW01. Next base: position 11,176 of record PEXW01000037.1, on the reverse strand, counting down.
GCCACGGGTTGTACTTTGGCATATAATACCACCACTGGCGCGGGCAGCGGCACTATGACTATCAATGGGACTCTAACCACGCAATCGTGCAACTGCGGTGAAAGTTGCGGCTATCAACATACCCTTGATGCCGGCGCGAAAACCTGGATTTTGACCGGCGCTACACCCGCATCAGTTTCCGCAATTACTTACCTTATTGGCAATACTTCTACTTTTCGCTACACCGGCGTGAATCCATCGAGTAATGTTTCAGTTGGTTTCACTGGCCCGTCGACGACTTACTATTACTACAATCTGGAATTACAGCCCAGCTCGGCCGAAACATACACCCTGCCAGGCACTACCATAAATGTAAAAAATAATTTTCTTGTTTCCGCTGACACTACCATCAGCGCTGATGTGTGGTCTGAAGTGGCCATGATCGGTCCGGGAACGGTTGACGCCAATGGCGAAACATTATACAACCTCAAGATAGATCCCGTGACCAGTGGAACAGTAACTGTCCAAAATACCGATGTAATTGTTTCCAATGTGTTTACGGTGGCGGTTGATGATACCCTCTCGATTTCCTCCGCCCGAATGGTCAGCCATACGGGCTCTTACTTTCTTCACAATGGCACTATCTCCGGCCTTGGTACTCTGCGCTTCACCGACACCTCCTGCGGACCTGGCAGCGGCGGTACCATCAGTTCTGTCGTGCGGTACGACGCTACCGGTGGCAATATTCTCAATACCATTTTTGACGCCCGTACCTATGGCGGTGATGTGGAGGTGTATGTCAATACCGGCAACATAAGATCTATTGCCATGGCGGCTGGCACCCAGCAGATCAACGGCAATTTCAAAATCATTACTGATGCCAGCCAGAGCCAGGTCTTGACCATGGACGCCTCTGCCAACCCGACCGTGAATATTACCGGCGACCTAACCTTTACCAAAGGCGGTTCAGCTACACCAGCGATAATCACCGGCTCTGGTACCTGGAAAGTCAGCGGGAGCGTGAACTTCACCAATGGCACCTTCACCGCTTCCACCAATAATACTTTGGAAATGGACGGTACGGCTAAAACCATTACTTCTGCCAGCCAGGGACTTCAAAAGTTCAAAGTTTCCGGCGGGAGCGTGGCTTCGGCAGATGCCATGTTAGTTAATCAAACTTTTGATGTTACTGCTGGCGGCTTTACCCAGGCAGCCAGTGCGAATTTATCGGTTTATGGCAACTTTACTTTGGCCGCTGGCACAACTTTCACAGCCTCTACTTCGGGCATCCTGATTTTGGATGGCAATCCTTCACCCAATACTTTTACTGACAGCACTTCGCCAAAACAGAATATGGGCGACGTGCAAATCGGCTTGTCGCCCGGCACCACGGATTTAGCCAGCGATACCTCGGTTCGATCATTAACTGTAAATGCCGGCGATACTTACAATACTAATGGATATGATGTAACTTCGGATGGAGCCATAACCATTGATGGCATAATGGATGTGAATGATGATGTGGAAACTGACGGCACCTATATAATTTGCAGAGGCAAATTTGATTTGCAAGCCACAGGTACTTATGCAAATAGTAGCGGTACCAATGTCGGTTCAACTTTGAATATGGGTATTGGTGCTGTAGTAGCTGATGTTGTTAATGACTTAATCACCGCTGGCACAGGCAGTCTTTATGATTTAGTGGTTAATGACGGTGGCGGTGCTTATACTTTGACCGTTAATGTTCAGGATCCATTAGTGGTTTTGAATAATGTCACGATTACCGGCGGAGTATTGGACACGGTTAATACGGAAAATAACGCCATTAGTATTGGTGGTAATTGGACCAATAGCGATTTATTTACAGCTCGTTCCGGCACGGTCACATTTAACGCTACCGGTTCTGGCCATACCATCAACCCCGGCGGTTCTTCCTTTTACAATTTAACTTTTAATGGGGCTAATGGCGAATGGTCGCCTTTAACCAATACCGTAACCGTGACCAATGATTTGATCATGACCGCTGGCACATTCACCACTGCGGCAGGCACAGCTAATGTCACGGTCAACGGCAATGTGCAATGTCTGACCACCTGTGGCACCATAAATATGGCTTCCACCAATACTTTCACCCAGTCAGTGGCTGCAGCAAAAAGTTTTGGCACTAATGTGGCCGTGGCCACCAACTGGACTTTTTACAACCTGACTTTTACCAACACCTCTGGCACAAATACCATTACCACCAATGGCACTGGCACAGGCCAAATTATCGTGGCCAATGACTTAGCTCTCACCAATACCGGTACGGCTTTGACTTTAGATAACAACACTAATGATCGGATTTTGGATGTGAATGGTTCAGTTTCAATCGGCTCTGGCACCACGCTTTCAGCCTCCAGTTCTGCCAGCTTTACTGTGGCAAAATCCTGGACTAATAACGGAGTTTTTACGCATAACAGCGGCACTGTAACTTTAGACTCGGCAAACGCAGGTACCATAACCGGCAGTACTACTTTTTATAATCTTTATTCTTCGGGCATTGGCGCGGCCAAAACCATAACTTTTGTGCACGGTACTACCCAAACTGTGGAAGGCACCTGGACAGCAGTAGGTTCAGCCGGAAATTTAATTACTTTGCAAAGGGACAATACCGGCGCCTGGATAATCACTCCTACCGCGGCCACAGTTTCTTATGTTGATGTTTCCTGGTCAACCAATTCCGGCAATTCTTTTTGCGCGACCTATTCCATGGATAGTCTTAATAACACCGGCTGGAATATTTCTACCGGAGCCTTTTGTAATAAAACTTTATCAGTATTGTTAAGCGGTAATACTGCGGCTTTAGGGACTTTGTCCGTCAGTAGTGTTAATCAGGCTGATATTACCAGCACAGTTACGACTAATGCTACCAGCGGCTATATTTCAATGGTAAAATATGACCATACTTTGACCTCTGGTACAGACACAATCGCTGACACGGCAGGAGGTACAATCGTTGCTGGGACCGCCGAATATGGAGCCTCTTCTTCGCAATCCGGTAATACTATTGCCCAGTGGAATCCGGCTGCCTGTTCAAATACCGCTTCAACTTCCAATGCCACGGCTTTAACCACGGCTTTCCAGTCTTTTGCCTCAAATGCCGGAGCCGCAACCAGCGAAGTTACAACATTGTGTTTTGAGGCCAGCATTACAGCGGCATCCGCGGCTGGCAGTTATCACAGTAATGCCACAGTGGTAACCACGGCTAGGTTTTAAAAGCATTGTATGAGAAAAAGGATTAAGCCAAAGAGAATTAAAAAGGATAACTTGCTAATTAGCCTGGCGGTATTTGTTTTTTTTGTAATTATTTTTGCCGGAATTGTCTATAAAAATCACGGTTACACTAAACAAGCGTTTGGTTTGGAAAACGAAGCAGTTAGCATTGATAACAAACTGACTTCTACCGCATCAAAAATGCCTAATCAACCCCTGGCTTTGGAAACCTGCCAGGACAATGATGAGGGTATGAACTTTGAAGTCCAAAGCACAGTTAGTATTTATTCTGACCAAACTATACTCCGGAGTTATCAAGATTATTGTCAAGCCAATGGAAGTAATGTTGTGGTTGAATATACTTGCCAGAATAACCAGCCGCAGATGGGTTATCACTACTGCCTCAATGGCTGTGTTAGCGGAGCCTGCAAGCCTGCTCCTGGCAAAGGCACGATTTATGTGATTCACGCGGTGGATACCGAAGAAATGGGGCTTGATCCCAAACAGCAAATTAACACACTAAATTTGAGTAATTACGGCCCTGGTAGCGATGTGGAATATGTTTTGAGCGAACCGTATCGCAATGTGAATCGAGATTCCTTTGGCGGTAAAATTAAGCTTTCTTGGTTTTTAATGAATGATGAAGCTTATTGCCAGAGCACCCAGGCTGATTGCAATATCATTCACACAACTATGCGGCAATATACTCAAAAAGCCAAGGCCTATGGCGATACATACAGCTGGCATTATCATCACCAGGATTGGAATGATTTGAATAATGACGGTATTTTTTTCTGGAATCAGTTATTAACCTTTAATCAAACTCCATACACTCATGGCACGGACGTGGAACTGGCGGAGAAAATGCTGGCCAGTCAGATTCTGGATCAGCAGTTTTATCCTTCGCTGATTCGCATGGGCTGGGTTTGGGAAAACACGGATTTTTCCAATTGGCTGGACGATATTCTGCCTTATGACTTCAGCAACCTGGCTCCTATGTATAACAATCAATCCACCTCTGACGGTATTGGAAATGTTTATGACTGGCGCCGAGCCCTGGCCAACTGGTCGGCTTATCATCCCAGCTCTTCTGATTATCAACTACCCGGGAACCTGAAAAGGCAAGTTTTTAAATGCGGAGGTTCACTGGCCGATGTTTTTAATGCTTTTAATTTGGCGAACCAAGGCCAAGATGTTTTAATTTGTACTTATATTCATTCCAATTATGTTTACTTTGACAGGTATTCTTGGTTGAATTCGTTGCATGAAGTTATCCGTCGTTACCCTGAAGTAAAATATAAATTCGTCAACGCTCTGGAAGGCATCCACATTATGCAGAACATCATTGATGAACAAGCTCCATCAGCGAATGTAAATCGTCAGGGAGAAGTTTATACTTTAATAACTAATGAGCCGCTTTTTGCCTATCCTTTTGGCGCGATTAAAAAACCCGATGGCAGTTACGCCCGAATCAAACCGCAAGTGTTAGAGCCGGTCATTTCAGGAACCAGCTACGGCTGGACATTCAATCTTGCAGGTTTGGACTATTCTGAATTTGCCATTGGCGGATCTGATCAATCTGGGAATACCTTTGTAACCCAAAAGTACTTAGACTAAAGCCTGAATTCAAAAAAGAGTTGCCATAAGCTGAAATGTGTGCTATAATAATTGCGCAAATGAAAATAAAATATCATTAAATTAGAAAACATATGAAAACCATTTTTTCTAAAAAAACCAAAAAAGCCAGACAGTTAGCTTTGGTTTTGGTTAGTATTTTAGCTTTGGTCTTGCCATTTGCCATGCCAAGAGCGACTAACGCCGCCACCATGACGGTTTTGAGATTATATCTGAATCGTCAGCAGGCTGATATCACGACCGGCGTGCAATTTGAATTATTTTTTACGCCCGCGACTAATGTTTCCGGCGGTTCAGGTGTTAATAAAGTAATTTTTTATTTTCCCACCGCGGCCGAGCACAACACTAAATGGTGCCGCACAGTCGGTACTGGGGATTTGGTCATAACTGGCATTACTGATCCAACAGGAGGATCGGAAAGCGCCACAGTTCTGCCCGGAACGACTAAGACGGGCGCTTGCACTCAAACCCCGGATACTTTTACCATCAGCGGAGTTGATGACCTTACAGCCGGGACAAAATACGGCGTTAGAGTGGCAATGGCCAGTTCAACTGTTATTGGTACTACCAGTTCAGCCGCTAATAATATTCAAGTATCAGTGAAAACCAATAATGGAACTTCAGATATTGATACCGGTACTTTAGCCACTTCAATAATTGCCAGCGATCAAGTTGCCGTAACAGCTGCGGTTACCCCAACTTTATCGGTGTTGCTAAGCGGCAATACTGCGGCTTTGGGAATTTTAGCCGCGGCAACAGTCAATCAAGCCGGCATAACCAGCCAGATTGGCACCAATGCCAGCGGCGGCTATATTTCCATGGTGAAATATGATGACACTTTAACTTCTGGCACAGATACGATTGCGGACACCGCAGGCGGCACAATTGCAGCCGGCACCGCTGAATACGGAGCTTCTTCTTCACAAGCTGGTAATACTATTGCTCAATGGAGTCCGACCGCCTGTTCAAATACCGCTACAACTTCTAATGCCACGGCTTTAACCACGGTTTTTCAAGCTTTTGCAGCCAGTGCCACGCCCACTGCTTCAGAAACAACCACGCTTTGCTTTTTGGCCAGCATTACCGCGGCATCCGCTGCTGGCAGTTATCACAGCAATGCCACAGTGGTAACCACGGCCAGGTTCTAAACGCATTCTGAAGTTTGCTTAGGGGGAATTTAAACAGATAGAAAATCTGTTTGTTGCTTGTCTAAAACAGATAAATGAATTATTTTAGATATCAAAACTATAAAAAAACAATAGGGCTATTATGCAGCCTCTTTATTTTAGCGATTTTTAGTTTTGGTTTAGCTAAGACCGTGAAAGCCGCGGGTTATGCTTTGACCATAAGCCCGCCCATCATGGAGTTTGGAGTGAACCGGGGGCAAAAGGCGGAAGTGGAAATCAAACTTTATAATCCGGATGAACAAAATTCTATTGTAATTTATTGTAATGCGGCTAATTTTACGGCTGGCAAAGAAGCAGGAGTACCGGAAATTAATCTTGATGCGCCTAAGGAAGATATTAGTTCTTGGATTAAGGTCCCCACGGGTCCCATCACTTTGGAAGCTAAAGGTCGATATACCATACCGATTACAGTTGATGTGCCAGAGTCAGCCGCGCCAGGCGGTCATTATGGAGTTGTACTTTTTTCCAATAACCCTCCGGACGATAAGAATAGTCAGGGCGGAACCATTGCCGTAACTTCAGCTGTTGGTTCTTTGATGTTGGTCAGAGTGGACGGGGCAGGGGCATTTGAAGCAGGCGTTATTCAGAATTTTAAAACCTCTGGAAACAAATCATTTTATTACAGCTTGCCAGTAGGCTTCATAACGGATTTGCAGAATACCGGCAATATTCATTTGAAACCCGTTGGGGAAATTGCTGTGTATAATATCCTCAACCGATTTTCGGCCAAATTAAACTTTAATACGGAAAATGGCTATGTTTTGCCAAATACAACCCGAACTTATGAAAAAGAGGTTTGGCAAAAAGCCCAGCTTGAGCAGTCTGCCAGTAACGGCTGGGACAAATTCTGGCAGGCCTACCAAAATGAAAAAAATAATTTCGCTTTTGGAAAATATACAGCCAGGCTGAACATCCAAGCGGGCGTGGAAAAATCTTTCAGCCTATCCGCGGCAACGACTTTTTGGGTATTTCCAATCCACATCATCATTGTCTGGTTAGTGATTATAATCATTTTGGTAATACTGATAATTTTGCTTATTAAGAAATATAACCGCTGGATTATTAAAAAGGCTGGAAAGTCAGGCGAAGGCCAGGTTTTAAAAGAAAAATAATTTATCATGGTGACCAAAGCCAGTCGTTTTAGATGGTTAATAAAAATCAGCGCAGTTTTGGGTATTTTTTGTTTGCTCTTCCAGCCGGCATTGGCAGATTCTTTGGATATTATTTCGATTTCAGCCACAGTGCCCAGCCAGACTCCCCAAGAAACGCCGATTACTGCCGTGGTTTTTAAAGGCATTGCTTATCCCTCTTCAACCGTAACAATTTTAAAAGACGGGGTATTGGCTGTGGCAGTACCGGCAGACCCTTCAGCCAGGTTTGATGTAACCATAGGAAGTTTAAGCGCTGGTTCGTACACTTTCAACGTTTCGGGCAAAGATAAGGATGGGCGTGAAGGCCCGGCCATGAGTTTTGCCGTTACCCTGACTACCGGCACCACAATTACCATAACCGGGATTTTTTTAGGCCCGACAATTGAAGCGGACAAAACCCAGGCCCGTTTGGGGGAAACCATAACCCTACTTGGCGTAACCAGTCCGAGCAGTACAGTCAGCGTATATATCAGTTCAGAAACCCAGCATTCTTTTGATGTAACTGCGAATACTTCCGGCGCCTGGTCAAAGCAATTCCAGGCCAGCGACTTGAAAATCGGCAGCCATGAGGCTAAATCCAAAGCTACGGATCCGGACGGTTCAGTTTCGGAATTCAGCAACACGGTTAGTTTCCAAGTTGCCACCACGGAGAAATGCGCGGATAAAACCAAAGGCGACTTAAATTGCGACGGCGAAGTTGATATAGTTGATTTTAGTATTTTGCTGTATTACTGGAACCAGCGGAATCCGAAGAATGTCAGGGCGGATATTAACTCCGACGGCATTGTTAATATAATTGACTTTAGCATTATGCTTTACTATTGGACCGGGCCTAAATGATTTATGAAAAATAAACTATTCAATTTTTTTCTTTTCGCAGCGGTTGTTTCAGGGGTTTTGATTTTTCATAAGTCCGCCCAGGCCGCGATTCTTTTTGTTTCCCCGGAACATGACACTGTGGATCAAAATCAAACCGTGGTGGCCGAGGTCAGGCTGGACAGCGAAAAACAAATAATTAACGTGGTGCAAGGCCGTATTACTTATGATCCTCAAATTTTGGAATTTGTGGAAGCTTCCAAGGCTGGTTCGTTTTTCAGCCTCTGGCCCGAAGAGCCTAAAGCTGATACAACTGCCGGAGTAATCACTTTTGCCGGCGGCGCGCCAAACGGCAGCTACGCGGTTAATGGAAAAGTTCTGACTTTGGTTTTTAAAGGAAAAAGTTTGGGTTTAACAAAAATCGACATTGACAGCGGCACTTCGGGCGTGTATTTGAATGACGGTCTGGGCACCAAAGCAAATTTGACTGTTAAAGGCGGCGCTATCACAGTTCAGGTCCCGACTTCAACCCTGGATTTATTGTCCCCGACCCATCCGGATGAAAATACTTGGTACAAATCCAAAGAAGTAAAATTCACCTGGAATGTTGCCAAAGACGCCATGTACGTTTATGTTTTCAGCTCTGATCCGGCGGCTTTGCCTGATGAAAGATTTGCAGTCAGAACCGGGGAAATCAGTTTTGCCAACACAGAAGACGGAATTCATTACTTTATTCTTAAGGAGCGCCTGCCAAATGATAAATGGGCAGAGCCAATCCGCCGAAGAGTGCAGATCGATTCTACCCAGCCAGAGCCGATTATTTATAAATTGACCAGAGATGTGGCGCCAGACAAATTGGTTTTGGTTTTTAGTTCAAAAGACGGGATTTCTCAAATTGCTAAATACCAAATAATTGAGGGCGACCAAATTACGGAAAACGCCACAAGTCCGTATATCCTAAAAGACCAGAAGCAAAGCCAAGCAATTATCATAAAAGCTTATGATTCTGCCGGAAATATGCAGGAAGTAACTATTCCGGCAGCCAGCCCAAGCGTTGCCAAAAATTTCAACATATATTGGACTATTGCTGCTGGCCTGGGAGCCCTGATTTTACTGGTTGTCAGGCTGGTTTTGAGGAGGAAGAGCCGAAAAAATAATTTAGCAAAGTAATTTCCTGTTAATTGGATCAATTTGAAGTAATCTTTCCCCCTCTCCTATAAAGGAGAGGGTGCCGGAGGCGGGTGAGGTTGACTGAAAAAATTACTCCTTGAATATTTCCGAGCAATCCTCACCCCCGCCCCTCTCCCAGAGGGAGAGGGGGGTTTTAATCAAATTATTAAATAATTAATTTTTTAAGTATACTGATTACATGGCGAATGGACATAGATTGGTATTTAAGGGTTTACTTATCAGCCTGTTGGCAGGAGGTATTTTTGGCTTTGGTAATCAGAATGTTTACGCCGCGGATGGCACCAGTTTGTTATTCAGCCCGGCCAGCGGCAGTTTTACGGTTGGCGGGACTTTTAATATTTCCATAATCGTTAACACCAGCAAAAAAGCCATAAACGCGGTAAAAGCCGATATTAAGTTTCCGCCGCAAAAACTTCAGGTGGTTAATCCAAGCGCCGGCACCTCTTTTATTTCCATCTGGGTTGATCAGCCGACTTATTCCAACACAGCCGGCACAATTTCCTTTCAAGGCGGCGTGCCAAACCCCGGCATTACTACAGACGCCGGCGTAGTCAGTACCATTACTTTTCGCGCCACTTCGCCGGGTCAGGCTAAACTGACTTTTGTTGATACTTCCAAGGTCTTGGCTAATGACGGCCAAGGCACGAATTTGCTGACCTCGCGTGGCGACGCGACTCTGACTTTGAATCTGGCAGCGCCAGAAGGGCCAATTATTTCCTCGCCATCTCATCCTGACCAAAATGCCTGGTATCAGAACCGAACCGTGAATTTTGAATGGGATGAAATAGCCAATGCCACCGGTTACAGCTATGCCTTTGATCAAAATTCCAAAACCACGCCTTTGGAAAGAGACGACGCGACCATAAATAGAACCACGACTGTAACAGCGGATAAAGACGGGCGTTGGTATTTCCATGTCAGAGCCAGGGTGGAAAGTTGGGGCGGCACTAGCCATTATTCGGTTCTTTTAGATAACACTGCGCCAGCCGCTTTCATGCCGGTTTTGGATCCTGCCAACCCTCAACCAGGCAACCGGGCTGAATTGAAATTTTTCACCACTGATGCCATGTCAGGCATTGAACATTATGAAATGCAGATTTTATATTTGGACGACCCTAGCCAGGGCACGCCTTTTTTCACCGAGCAAACCAGCCCCATCAGACTGCCAGACCTGAAAGCCGGGCGATACGAAGTTGTGGTGAGGGCTTTTGATCAGGCTGGAAATTCAACAGATGGCAAATTGGATTTTGCTGTTTCAGTTCCTTCAGGCGGGCCGACTATTGGCAAAAAGCCCTTGTTGCAAAATACTTTGTTTACCAATATCGCCTTAATTGGCGCCGGGCTTTTAATTATTATTTTATTGATCTGGCTGATTGCCCGCTGGCGCAGAAAACCCAAAGATGTAATTGAGGACATTCAAAAATTAGAGCAGGAAACCCTGCAAAAAGAATCTGAATTAGCCAAAACCATTGTGGCGGCGCGGGCTTTAGAAAGCGCTATCCAGCAGCAGGTTGAACATGATCAAGGCCAAAATCAAGCGCCTGAACAGCCAGCAGAAAACCGGCAAGTCGCCTATAATGATGAGAGGGATATTCCGCAAGCCCCGCCAGAACCAGAAGCAACAAATTTTATTAATCCCCAAAATTTCGAGAATATAGACCAAAACCAAAAGTCATGAAAAAAATATTTTCCATATTTATAATCATTGCCAGTCTGGTTGTCTGGCTTTGGCCAAGTCAATCAAACGCGGCTGGACTTTCATTAAGCCCCAGCAGCGCCTCTTTAAGCGTTGGTGGTTCAAAAACCATTTCCATTATTGTGGCCAGTTCAGATCAGGCCATGAATGCCAGCCAGGGCGTGGTCAGCTTTCCGACTGACAAATTGCAAGTAACCGGCTTGTCAAAAGCCGGCCTATTTTCTTATTGGACTCAAGAGCCAGCATATTCCAATTCAAATGGAACCATT